>JALNZD010000062.1 GCA_023229505.1 Bacteroidales bacterium
TATGAACATGAGAATACCATCTAAAATCTTATAAAAAAGAACGAAATGTAGTGGCACAAACCTCTATGCAAGCCATTACTATGCTGTATATAAATCAATTACAAAAATGAAGTGTCAAACTCGGGACAACTTTTTTCATTTTTGATTAAATAAAATGGTTAATAAACTAAATATCATTGTGTTGTAAAAGCAAAATGCAATTATGGAGGGTACAGCGATTTTGGATCCAGCATAATGAACCTAACATATATAAGTCCATTCTTGATGCCCGTAATAATATAAATATTTTTAGTGAAATCCATAGTGGAAAACCACTAAAAAAATAATTTATTATGTTTCTAAATTAGATATTTAAAACCTCCGGTTGCCTCACAAATGGTGGATCGCAGCGATGGAAGGATGGGAATGCTGAGTTCTGAGTTTTGACCGCCGACCGCTGACCGCCGAGCGCAAACTGCGAACTGGGAACTGCGAACTGTTTCACTTTTTCACCGTTTCACTGTTTCACATAATTTATTATTTTTGTTTTTTAATTATAAAGAGATGACTGAAAAGAAGAAAGTAGCCGTAAAGGAAAAGCATGCTGGCATAAGGGCTATTGAACCGGTATCCAGGTCCGGGTTTGCATTTGGAAAGGAGAATTACCGCTTATTGCTGATAGGCCTGGCTTTGATCGTTCTCGGCTTTCTCCTCATGATTGGCGGGGGGTCTGACGATCCAAAAGTTTTCAGCCAGGATATTTTCAATTTCCGCAGGATTACCCTGGCCCCGATCCTGATCCTTGCAGGTTATGTGGTTGAGATTTTCGCCATTATGAAAAAACCAAAGGATTAATCCTTATCATAGGTCCTATCGCCATTTTCGCCGGATAGTTTCAGGATTGATATTAAAAATATATGGAATTTGATTTTATCCGGGGTGAACTGCTGCTGATCGACAAGGCGATCGACTGGACCTCATTTGATGCTGTCAACAAGGTCCGGCGGCTGATCAGCCGGCAACTGGGAAAGAAGCTGAAGGTCGGGCATGCGGGCACACTGGATCCCAAAGCCACGGGGCTTCTGCTGATCTGCACCGGCGCCATGACCAAACGGATCAACGAGCTGGTAGGCCTCGACAAAGAATATGCCGGCACCTTCCTCCTCGGTGCTACAACCCCTTCTTATGATTCAGAAACCGAAATAAATCATAAATCGGAAACCGGCCATCTTACATCTGAAATGATACTGGCTGCTACTCAAAAATTCATCGGAACCATCCAACAGGTCCCCCCGCAATTTTCAGCCAAGCTGGTCGAAGGAAAAAGGGCTTATCTGTCGGCCAGGAAGAACAAAGAGGTGAAGATAGAACCCGTGACCATCACCATCAAGGAATTCGAAATTACCCGGATTGATTTGCCTGAAGTCAGTTTCCGGGTTGTATGCAGTAAGGGGACTTATATCCGTTCGCTGGCCAGGGATTTCGGAGAAGCTTTAAATTCCGGCGCTTACCTTACTTCCTTGAGACGGACCGGAATAGGCCGGTATAGCGTCCAGGATGCCCTGACTGTTGCGCAGTTCGAAGCTTTGCTTTATCTTGAATAAACAACTTTTTATTAAAAACTAATTCAAAACTTAAGAAGTAGATAATATTAAGTTGACAAATCCCTCAAATTTGATTACCTTTGCACGTTTTATTCTGAAGAATTGAAGCGCTGCTATGAAACTCTCCCAGTTTAAGTTTTACTTACCTGCTGAACTCATCGCCGAAAGACCCCCTGAAAACAGGGACGAATCGAAACTGATGATCCTCAACCGTAAAACCCACTCCATCGAACATAAAGAATTTAAAGACATTCTTAATTATTTCAGCGATGGTGATGTTTTCGTAATTAATAACACCAAGGTTTTCCCTGCCCGTTTGTTTGGGACGAAAGAAAAAACCGGTGCCAAGATCGAAGTTTTCCTGCTCCGTGAATTGAACCGTGAATCCCGCCTCTGGGATGTTCTGGTCGACCCGGCCCGTAAAATCCGGATAGGCAATAAACTTTATTTTGGTGATGATGATTCGCTTGTTGCTGAAGTAATCGACAACACCACGTCACGCGGCCGGACCCTCAGGTTCCTTTTCGATGGTCCCTATGAGGATTTTAAGAAAACGATTACCGCCCTGGGCCAGACACCCCTGCCCAAGATCCATAAGAGATCCGTTGAACCGATAGATGATATCCGGTATCAGACGATTTATGCAAAGCACGAAGGCGCTGTTGCCGCTCCGACCGCCGGTATGCACTTCAGCCGCGAACTGATGAAACGACTTGAGCTGAAAGGGATCAATTTTGCCGAAATCACCCTTCACGTCGGGCTCGGGAACTTCCGTGCCATCGAAGTGGAAGACCTGACCAAGCATAAAATGGATTCTGAAGAGATGCTGATCGAAGAAAATGCCACGGCGATTATTAATCATGCTAAGGAAAACCGTAAAAAGATCGTTTCTGTTGGGACAACTTCCATGAAAGCCCTCGAAACAGCCGTTTCAATATCAGGAAAAGTTAAACCCTACAGGGGCTGGACTAATAAATTCATCTTTCCGCCCTACGATTTTACCATAGCCGATGCCTTAGTCACCAACTTTCACCTCCCTATGTCATCAATGATGATGATGGCCTCCGCTTTTGCAGGATATGATTTCCTCACAGAAGCTTACAAAGAAGCCATCAACCTGAAATATAAGTTCTTCACTTACGGGGACGCAATGCTTATTATATAGTGGAACGGTGGAACAGTGAAACGGTGAAACGGTGAAACAGTGAAACAGTGTTGCTTACCATCTTTTCCTGGGAAACAGGCCAAGGATTCCTGCCACCACCACATAAAACGGATAGATCACCTGGAAAGGCAAATACCAATACCTTAGTTGTCTTTGAGTGTTAAATCCGGTGACTCCCCACATCAATGGCAGGTCAATGAGTGATTTCAACAAGATAACGCCGGCAAAAAGCAAGAATAATCCCGGATAACAAAATCCCGCAAAAAAAGTGGCTGTTATGAACAGGTTGAAGGAAAAAACGGCTATTGCGGTAAAGGCTGAAAGGTTATCCTTATAACCTTTGCTTTTCGATGCCCAACGGATACGTTGTTTAAAAAATGCCCGAAGACCGGCTGCCGGATAAGTCTGGACTAGTGCATTTTTATCCGGGGCAAAGCCGATCGCTTTGTTGCCATATTCCTTCTTCATTTTATGCATCAGGAAAACATCATCTCCGGAAATAAATTTTTCATTGCCCGCATATCCACCTACCTGCATAAAAGCGCTTTTCCGGTAAGCCAGGTTGGCGCCATTGCAAATAAATGGCTGACCCGCCCGGGCGGCTCCGGCCCCTGATGCCATCATGCCTGAAAATTCCAGCGATTGAAACCGGTTCAGAAGGCCTTTCTGTGTAAAATAAGAAACCGGACCGAAAATCATCACTTTCGTTTTATCCTGAAAATAAGATACTATTGCCGATATCCATCCAGGCCCCATCCGGCAATCGGCATCGGTCGAAAGGATCAGTTCACCGGTTGATTTGCCGACACCCCATGCAAGCGCTGCTTTTTTCCCCGCCCCATCATCATTTTTTATCAGTATAAATCCGGAAAGTTTCTGTTTAGCAATAAAATCTGTCACAATCTCAGCAGTTTTATCGGTTGAATGGTCATCGATCACGAGAATTTCAATCATGGAGGATGGATAATGCTGAGCCGCCAAATCACCCAACAGATCAGCTATGCTTTTCTCTTCATTTCTGGCCGCAACGATCACGCTGACTTTCATTACAGGCTCAACAGTCCCGGTCTTTATAGTTCCTTTCTGCCTGTACCATCCGAAGGTAAAAAGTCCGATCAGCCCGGTATAAAATAAATCTGTCAGGCATAACACGATTCCGGTGATCATCAGCAAGGTTTCCATGTATGGCTTTTTATTTCCTGAAGAATTTAAGGCTGAAGACAAAGAAAGTCCCCAGGATTGCCGGAATGATCAGGTTAACCAGCCATAAAACCGTTGAAGATGTAAGAATTGCCAGTTCCGTATCACCTGAATTAAAACCGGATTTTTGAAAATACAGTCCGATAACAAAAATGGAGACCGATCCCCTGATTCCGAGGTCGATCAGGGCAATAGATGGAACCAAAGTCATCGCAAGGTAGATAACCGGGATGAGGATCATGCCCTGGATTACAGGTAATTCAACCCCAAACATTCTGAGCAGCAGGAAAAACTGGGTTGAAAAGATCACGTATCTTAATAAGCTTAGAAGCAGTACTTCCAGAAGTTCTTTACCGCAATACCTGGCAAAGACCCTGGAATATTCTATGAAACGCTCCCATTTTCGTGGCATATAGCGGCCGATAAAATCGGAAAGGATGCCTATTTTAAAGTAAAAAAGCATGATTATAAAAATGAGGCAGGGGATCAAAAAAATCAGGCTTATGAGAAGGTATTCCTGAACATGGTAAGACACGCGAAGGTATTGATCAAGGAATGAAAGAAAGCAGAACAGGCCTGCACTGAGGGTAACGACGATCTGCGCAAAACTGCCGATGAGGGTTATCAATATGCCTTCCACGTGGTTACCTTTTTCCAGGATGAAAACCCGGCCCAGGTAATCACCCGTTCTGTTTGGAGTGAAAAGGCTGACCGAAACCCCAGTCATGACAGCCTTAAAAGCACGGAAAAATGAAATTTTCTCGATTTTAGCGATCAGTAAACGCCATTTAACCGATTCAATGCTCCAGTTGAGCAGCATGAGCAACAGGATCAGGCTTATCATGAACCAGGCCTGTTGCTGCTCCATCATCTTGTTGAAAACATCCACGATTTCATGCAGCTTCCGTTCTACGAATACCTGCCGGTAAATAAATCCATAGGTTACCAGGATAATCAGCGCCCGGATCAGGTAATTGAAGGTTTTCCTTATCTTTGTCTTTTGTACGATCATTTATTAATCCTTAAAAAATTGTCTTCGGAACGCATAATATTGGGCATCGATCCCGGTACTACGATCATGGGTTATGGTGTTATCATGATCCGGGAAAAAAAGATCGAGCTGATGACGATGGGTGTGCTTAAACTCCACCAGTTTTCCGAACACGAGGACAAGTTAAAGAAAATATTTGAACGGACGGTTTCTCTCATCGAAGAATATCATCCGGATGAACTGGCAATCGAAGCGCCTTTCTATGGTAAAAATGTCCAATCGATGCTTAAACTAGGTCGTGCTCAGGGTGTTGCAATGGCAGCTGCTTTATCGAGGACCGTTCCGATTTTTGAATACAGCCCCCGTAAAATAAAGCAGTCGATTACCGGACGGGGAAATGCTTCCAAGGAGCAGGTAGCCCTGATGTTGCAAAACCTTCTTCAGTTCACGCAGTCGCCACAGTACCTGGATGCCACTGACGGTCTGGCCGCCGCCGTTTGTCATTACTTTCAGAATAATCCCGGAAAGCAGGATAAGAAATTCTCAGGCTGGAAATCTTTCCTCACTGAAAACCCGGACAGGCAGGCAGAACATTAATTGAAAAGTCCCCCACTTAACCCTCAACACTTAAAATTAAAAATTTTAATTTTCGACCGGGTATATTTTCCTAAAAATCCGATTAATAAGAAATATTGTACTTTTGCGGGCTCAAATTGAGGGAGCTGCAAGCTTCTGCAGTGAAATACTATTAACCAGCTATTTTCTCATTATGATTAAAAACCTCGTCATCGTTGAATCTCCGGCTAAAGCTAAGACTATTGAACGATTCCTCGGAAAGGATTTTATTGTCCGCTCCAGCTTTGGCCATGTTATGGATCTTTCGAAAAAAGACCTTGGGGTAGATATTGAAAAAGGGTTTATGCCTATCTATGAAATCTCCCCGGACAAGAAAAAGATCGTTGCCGAATTGAAAAAAATTGCAAAAGATGCGGAGACCATCTGGTTAGCAACTGATGAGGACCGCGAGGGGGAAGCTATTTCGTGGCACCTGGTTTCTGCATTAGGGCTCAATGAGAATGAGACTAAACGGATTGTTTTCCACGAGATTACCAGGACTGCTATTCATGAAGCAATCGATAATCCGCGTAAAATCGACCGCAACCTTGTTAATGCGCAACAGGCCCGCCGTGTGCTCGACCGCCTGGTCGGATTTGAACTGTCACCCCTGCTTTGGAAAAAAGTTAAACCCGCCCTGTCGGCCGGCAGGGTGCAATCGGTCGCTGTACGCCTTATCGTGGAGCGGGAAGATGAAATCCGGGCCTTCAGTTCTACTTCATCTTTTAAAGTCACAGCCAGGTTTATCATTAAAAAAGACGGACAGGCATACACCTTCGAAGCTGAATTTCCCACCCGTTTCAAGACACGGGAGGAGGCCCGGAAATTCCTTGAAAAATGCATCGGCGCCTCATACCGGGTTACCAATATAGAAACGAAACCAGCTAAAAAATCCCCTGCTCCACCATTCACTACCTCCACGCTTCAACAGGAAGCCAGCCGCAAACTGGGGTTTTCAGTGTCCAACACCATGCGTATCGCACAACAGCTCTATGAAGAAGGTTTGATCACTTACATGCGTACCGACTCGGTAACCCTCTCCAAGCTGGCGCTGGCCATGCTGAAGGAAGAGATTGCCAGGATTTACGGACCGGAATATTCCAAAACCCGCCAATATACTACGAAATCAAAAGGCGCACAGGAGGCACATGAAGCTATCAGGCCAACTTATATAAGCAATTCTTCCATTAACGGCAGTTCGGCACAGAAAAAACTTTACGAACTGATCTGGAAAAGAACGATCGCATCACAAATGAGCGATGCCCTGACGGAAAAAACGATCATTAACATCAGTGTTTCCACCCTGACCGGTGAGGAATTCATTGCACAGGGTGAAGTGATCAAATTTGATGGTTTCCTGAAGGTTTACCGTGAATCGTACGATGATGAGGCCGATGAAGAAGGCCGGAGCATCCTTCCTCCACTTGCAAAAGGCGACCAGCCCGACCTTTCGGAAATGAATGCCGAACAACGCTTTACTCAGCCCTTAAGACGTTATACAGAAGCCAGCCTCGTCAAAAAACTTGAAGAACTCGGCATCGGCAGGCCATCCACTTATGCCCCCACTATTTCGACCATCCAGAAGAGGGAATATGTCGAAAAGCTCGATGTGGAAGGGTTCACTCGGGCCTTTGACCTGTTGACCCTTAAAAACAGGGAGATCAGGCTACACGAGAAAACCGAAAAAGCAGGCTTTGAAAAAGGTAAACTCCTTCCTACTGACCTGGGAGCCCTGGTTAACCGTTTCCTGATGCAGTATTTTGAAAACATCATCGATTACCAGTTTACCGCTACTGTTGAGAAAGACTTCGATGAGATTGCCCGTGGCGAAAAGAAATGGAATGAAATGATCGGCCTCTTTTATGGACCTTTCCACCGCCAGATACAGGAAACGGTTGATAATACAGGCAAATTCAGCGGAGAAAGACTCCTCGGGACCGATCCCAAATCAGGGAAGAATATGTACGTGAAACTCGGACGTTTTGGTCCGGTTGTCCAGATCGGTGAAACAGAAAGTGATGAAAAACCGCGTTTCGCCGGTTTGAGTAAAGGGCAGTCGATCGAAACCCTTACCCTCGGACAAGCATTGGAACTGTTTAATTTTCCACGCAGTATCGGCAGCTATGAAAACAATGAAATGATTGTTGCCGTCGGCAGATTCGGGCCTTATATCAAGCATAACAACCTCTATTTTTCGCTGACGAAACACGATGATCCCGCTTCTGTCAGCCAGGAAAGGGCCGTGGAAATCATTGAACTGAAAAGAAAACAGGATAAAGAAAAAATCATCAGGAAGTTCCCGGAAAATGATAATGTCCTGGTACTTAACGGACGCTTTGGCCCATATATTTCTATCTCAAAGTCTAATTACAAAATTCCTAAAGGAACCGATCCCGTAGGCCTGAAACTCGAAGATTGCCTCAGATTAGCTGAAGCTCAGGAAAAAAAAGGCAAAAAGAAAACCATCCCGACCCGGAAAAAATCCTGAGCCCTTTCTTTGAATGTTCACGATTTCCATTTATTTTTGACCGGTAAATCAAAATGAATGGATATATCAATATATTTTGAAACAATACAGCTAAAAGGGTATCAATATGCTGACAAGACAGGCCGCAAGCTGATGGGCGATGTCGTAAAAGCTTATATTCAACCTGACGATTTCCCCTCTTTTGACCAGGCAGACCTGGCTATCTTCGGTGTGGGAGAAGACCGGAATTCCTTTTTTAACAACGGTTGCGGACTTGCTCCCGATTTGATCAGGAGAGAATTATATAAGCTTTTTCAGGGGAATTTTAAACTCAATGCAGTCGACCTGGGGAATCTGATGCGGGGTCATACCATTGATGATACTTACTTTGCCCTTACCACCATCCTTGTGGAATTGCTTGAGCGTAACATCGTTCCTGTTATCCTCGGTGGCAGCCAGGACCTGACATTTGCAACATACAAAGCGTATGAGAAACTTGGCAGGATTATTAATATTGCCGCGGTCGATCCGCAGTTCGACCTTGGTCATTCCGGAGAAAAACTCGATGCCCGCTCCTATATGAGCCATATCATTCTGCAACAGCCCAATTATCTTTTCAATTATACCAATATCGGCTTCCAAACCTATTTTGTCGACCAACAGGCAATCACCCTGATGAAAAACCTTTATTTCGACACCTACCGCCTGGGAATGGTGAGGGCTAATATGGAAGAAGTCGAACCGATGGTAAGGAATGCCGATATGATAAGCGTAGATATTGGCGCCGTCAGGGCTTCGGATGCACCCGGGAATGGAAATGCCTCCCCTAACGGCTTCTACGGAGAGGAAATCTGCCAGATCATGCGCTATGCAGGATTGAGCGATAAGCTGACTTCCCTTGGCCTTTATGAGGTTAACCCCAGGCTTGACCGCCAATCGCAGACAGCTCAGCTTGCCGGACAAATGATATGGTATTTTATCGACGGTTTTTATAGCCGCAAAGGGGATTTCCCGCCCGACAAGAAAAAAGACATGGTAAAATATACCGTGACCCTGAAAGATTTTAAAGACGAAGTGGTTTTTTACCGTAGCAATAAGAGCGAGCGTTGGTGGATGGAGGTCCCTATTCGTAGCAAACATCGCGAACGCTACGAACGGCACCACCTTGTACCATGTTCCTACCAGGATTACCAGACCGCCTGCCAGAATACCCTCCCCGATAGATGGTGGCAAACTTACCAGAAACTTATGTGAGTTAGTTCAAGGATTTTTTTTACTTTTGCACTCCGTTTAATAATTACTACAAAGAGTTTTGAACCAATCAGAGAAACGATTTGATATGAAAAGAACACCGGATATGTTAAAAAAAGCAGGATTAGTACTCTTTTTAGCAGCAATCCTCCTGTCGTCATGCGTACCGATGAAACGTATCCGATATCTGCAGGACCCCAAGGAATTTAAAATGGCCAAAGCTGATTTTAAGAAACCCGAAGCCATAGAATATCTTGTTCACAAGGGAGATAATCTCTATGTCAAGGTTAAAAGCCTCGATGAAAAAACTAATTTCTTCTATGAATCGGGTGCAATTAACAATTATTATGACGAAGCAGGTATTTACCTGAATAGTTATACCGTCAATGACTCGGGTTACGTTGAGTTTCCCCTTATCGGAAAAGTAATGGTCGATAATTTCACTACCGAACAAATACGCCAGAAAATCCAGGAGAGGGTGAATGAATATGTCAAAAATACTATCGTAATTGTTAAGCTGGCTAATTTTCATGTTTCGATGTTAGGTGAATTTAAAAATCCGGGAAAATATGTGGTTTACCAGGATAAAATAAATATTTTCGAAGCCATTGCCATGGCAGGAGATATGACTGATTTCGCCAAAAGAAACAAGGTGCTGCTTGTACGCCAGAGTGAGAAAGGGGTTAAAACCTACCGGATTAACCTGAACGATTATAGTATCCTGGAATCGGATTATTATTACATCATGCCTAACGACCTGGTCTATGTTGAATCGCTTAAGGGTAAACAATTTGCTTTCAGTGAGTTCCCTTATACTTTAATATTCACCACTATTAGTACCACGCTTTTACTCATCAATTACTTCAGCAAATAATTAATAAAGTGGAAAACGAAAATACCCGTATTTATCAGCAAACCCAGCCACAGGCAGAAGAGAGCTTTGATTATAAAGCCCTCTTCTTTAAGATTTACCGCTATTGGTATTTTTTCATACTGACCATCATCGTTGCCCTCATTATCGCCTTCCTTTTTAATAAATATACCAAATCTGTTTATGAGGTCAGCACTACGGTGATCATTAAATCCGACCGTGGTAACAGTATAGATCCGCAACAATTGATCGGGCTTGGTTTCGGGGGTGACCTGCAAAATATTGAGAACGAAATCGGTGTTCTGAGTTCCTACTCCCTGACTGAACGTGCGGTGAAAAACCTTGACTTTTTCGTTGCCTATTTCGAAGAGGAAAATTTTATATCCAGGGAACTTTACCCTGATAACCCCTTTGAAGTTGTCTTTGATACAAGTCACCTGCAGCCTGTCAATATGGAATTCAAGATTAAAATCATTTCTGCCTCCAAATATCTCATCCAGGCAGAATCGGAAAATACTACACTATACGATTATTCAACTTATAAAGAGGCTGAAGATAAATATCTGTTCCTCAAAGTCAGTGATACACTGTTCTTTGGGGAACAACTCGAAGGTGAGGCCTATAGCTTTCACCTGGTACTGAAACCAAATGCCCTGGTGAATGAACTTGTTGCCAGGAACCTGAATTTTGTTTTTAAAGACCTTAAATCACTTGTAGCAAAGTATGGGGTTAAGGGCATTACCATTGAACCTATCAATAAAGAAGCTTCAATCCTGAAGCTGTCCCTCAGGGGATTTAATGAAGCCAAATCAGCAGCTTTCCTGAACATGCTGACAAGGGAATATATCGCCCAGGGACTTGAGAAGAAAAACATGATCGCTACCAATACAATCCGGTTTATCGACGAGCAGTTGATGGATATCAGCGATTCGCTGAGTTTCGCTGAATTGGAACTGCAGGATTACCGGAGCCAGAATATCGTCATGGATATCGATTTCCAGTCACAACAAGCTGTTGAATACATGAAGACATTGGAAACCCAGCAAGCTGATCTGAAGGTAAAAAACTTGTATTACAAATCGCTGAAAAAGTATGTCGAAAGCAATAAAGACATACAGCAGGGCCTGATTGTCCCATCGGCGATGGGCATTGATGACCCCTTGACGACCAGCCTGATCCAGGAGCTTTCCACCCTCTTTAACGAGAGAGCGGAAGCGTTTCTTACTTCTACAGAAAAAAACCCTACTGTTATCGCGCTCGATCTTCGTATCGAAAACACGAAAGATGCGTTATTGGAAAATATCACCAATATCGTGAAGAATTCTGAAATTGGTTTAAAAGATATCAGCAGCCGGATGGAGGTCCTGACCGGCCAGATGATCACGATCCCCAAAACCCAGCGGGAACTGCTTGGAATCACCAGGAAATTCAAGTTAAGCGACAACATTTATAACTTCCTGCAACAGCGCAGGGCCGAAGCACAGATCACAAGGGCTTCCAATGTTTCTGATAATGAGATCGTTGACCATGCCAGGCTGCTGGACTCGACCCCGGTATATCCCAAGACCAGCCTGAATTATATCATCGCATTGATCCTTGGCCTGATCCTGCCCACCCTGTTTATACTCGGTAGGGATTACCTGAATGATAAGATAATTGAACGCGCTGACGTCGAAAAGATTACCCGGGTGCCCATCATCGGACACATTATCCACAGCAACAGGCTAAGCACCATTGTGGTGGCCGATTCTCCAAAATCTTCCATAGCAGAATCATTCCGGTCCATCCGTACAAACCTTGCATTCGTTACCAAAGGAAAATCCAAAATGACCATTCTGATTACCTCCGATATGGTCAGCGCCGGTAAAACCTTTATATCCATCAACCTTGCATCAATTTTCGCACTCTATGGTAAAAAAACCATGCTGATCGGTTTCGACCTGCGGAAACCCAAAATCTACCAGGACTTTGGCCTGTCCAATAATGAAGGTATCAGCTCTTACCTGATCAATAAAAGCTCCTACGAAAGCATAATCCAGCATTCCATGATCGAAAACCTCGATATCATCATGGCAGGACCTGTTCCCCCTAACCCATCCGAGCTGATTGCTTCCGAAAAAACCGATGAGCTTTTTCGCCGCCTGAAAGAGGACTACGATTTTATCATCATCGATACCCCGCCGGTTGGCCTTGTCACCGATGCTTTCCTGCTGATGAAATATACCGATGCCAACCTTTTCTGCGTGCGACAGCATTATACACTTAAAAAAGTCTTCGGTTCAATTATTAAAGATATTGAACAAAGAGAAATCCCGAATGTCCATATCCTGATCAACGACGTTAAACTTACCAAAGGTTCCTACGGTTATGGCTATGGGTACGGTTATGGGTACGGCTATGGGTACGGTTATGGGTATGGTTACGGTTATGGCTACGGTTATGGCTACTATTCCGACGATAAAAACAAAGAAGTGGATTCAACAACGAACAGGATTTTTAAAAGGTTCTGAGCATTACCGGAAATAGCTGTGAACATTTGTAATATGCGGGAAGACAAGGAAAAGCGCTTAAGGCAAAAAGCCAGGGTGATCTGGTTTGCCGGTCTTTCGGGTGCAGGGAAAACCACCCTTGCCAAACGCCTCGAAGAAGAACTTTTTGCCAGGAATTTTACGGTGCAGATCCTTGATGGTGACAACATCCGCAGCGGGATAAACAATAATCTCAGCTTTTCCGAAGAAGACCGCCGGGAAAATATCCGCCGGATCGCCGAGGTTTCCAAACTCTTCCTCAATTGCGGCATCATTGCCATCAATAGCTTTATCAGCCCAACCCGTGAAGTCCGTCACCTGGCTATGGATATTATAGGAAGAGAAAACTTCATCGAAGTATATATCAACGCACCGCTTGAAGTTTGCGAAAAACGCGATGTTAAAGGACTTTATGCCAAAGCAAGAAAAGGAGAAATCAAAGACTTTACAGGGATCGGCGCACCCTTTGAAGTCCTGGTCAATGCTGATCTCGAAATCCGTACCGACCTGCTGACTATCGAACAATCTGTTGAGAAATTGCTGGGGTTCCTGCTTCCGAGGATCAGAGTTGACCAATAACCAATAACCAATAACCATTAACCTTTTAATGACCGATCTTCAACGAAAATATAACCTCAATCATCTTCGCGAACTGGAATCAGAATCCATTTACGTTATGCGGGAGGTGGCGGCCCAGTTTGAAAGGCCGGCGCTGCTGTTTTCCGGCGGAAAAGATTCGATCGTGATGGTTCACCTGGCCAGGAAAGCCTTCTGGCCCGCCAGGATACCTTTTCCGCTTATGCATATCGATACCGGCCATAACTTTATTGAAACCATGATCTTCCGCGATGAACTGGTCAAAAAGCTTGGTGTGCAGTTGATAGTCGGCTCGGTGCAGGAATCGATCGATAATGGCCGTGTGGTGGAAGAAACCGGCTTTGATGCCAGCCGCAACCTGTTACAAACCGTTACCCTGCTCGATACCCTCACCAAAAATAAGATCGATGCCGCGATGGGTGGAGGCCGCCGTGATGAGGAAAAAGCCCGTGCCAAGGAACGCTTTTTCTCGCACCGCGATGAATTCGGGCAGTGGGACCCTAAAAACCAGCGCCCGGAACTGTGGAATATCTTCAACAGCAAAAAGCGCACCGGGGAGCATTTCCGCGTTTTCCCCCTCAGCAACTGGACCGAAATGGATATCTGGCAATATATCTACCTCGATAATATTGATATTCCAAACCTTTACTTCACCCATGAACGTAAAGTGTTTAACCGCGACGGGGTTTGGCTGGCCGATGCCCCTTTCATGAAAAAAAGGGACACCGAAAAAGTAATCACCATGCGCATCAGGTGCCGTACCATCGGCGATATTTCCTGCACCGGGCTGACCGTGTCGGAAGCATCTACACTGGAAGACATTATCCAGGAAATCGCCGCCGTCAGGGTGACCGAACGGGGCGGCCGTGCCGATGACCTGCGATCGGAATCGGCTATGGAAGACCGGAAGAAAGAAGGATACTTTTAGTTCAAAGTTCAAAGTTCAAAGTGAAAAGTGAACTTTGAACTAACTTTGAACTAAAAACTCAACTTTGAACTTTGAACTTTGAACTATACTATGGTGGAAGATAAATTTTCTAGTAAGGCTTACCTCGAAATGGAGCTGTTGCGTTTTACGACGGCCGGCAGCGTCGATGACGGGAAAAGTACCCTGATCGGCAGGTTGCTGTATGATAGTAAATCCATCTTCGAGGATCAGCTCGAGGCGGTCAAACGTGCCAGCATCAGAAAAGGTAATGAAATGATCAATCTTGCCCTGCTTACAGATGGCCTCCGCGCCGAGCGGGAGCAAGGCATTACCATCGATGTGGCTTACCGTTACTTTGCCACACCCAAACGCAAGTTCATCATCGCCGATACCCCCGGCCACGTGCAGTACACCCGCAACATGGTCACCGGAGCCTCAACAGCCAACGCCGCCATCATCCTCATCGATGCCCGCAATGGCGTGACCGAGCAGACATACCGCCATTCCTACATCGCATCCCTGCTGCAGATCCCCCATCTGATCATCTGTGTCAACAAAATGGACCTGATGAATTATAGCGAAGAGGTCTATGAAAAGATCAAGCATGACTTCGGCGCTTTCGCCGCCAAACTTGATGTGAAAGACATCCATTTTGTCCCGATCAGCGCCCTGAATGGCGATAACGTGGTCAACAAACTGAACAACATGCCGTGGTATGAAGGCGGTACGCTGCGATATATCCTGGAGAATATCCATGTTGCCAGCGACCATAACCACATCGACCCGCGCTTCCCCGTGCAGTATGTGATCCGGCCAATCTCGGAGAAATTCCACGACTACCGCGGCTATGCCGGACGGGTCGCCGGCGGGGTTTTCCATAAAGGAGAAAAGGTGATGGTGCTGCCCTCCGGCTTTATTACCACCCTCGAATCCATCGATTTTGATGAATCGGAAATAAATGAGGCTTTCCCGCCAATGTCCGTTACATTCCGCCTTTCCGACGACCTCGATATAAGCCGGGGCGATATGATCGTCAGAGAAAACAACGTGCCTGAAACCGGGCAGGATATCGAAGTCATGATGTGCTGGATGAGCGATAAACCACTGCTCCCGGGCATGAAATATTATCTACGCCATACCACCTCCGAGGTAAGGGCAATGATCAAAGAGATTGTTTATAAGGTCGATGTCAACACACTCGAACGGGTTCCTGATGGAAAAGAACTGAGAATGAACGAAATCGCCCGTGTGCAACTGCGTACTACCAAACCATTGTTTTACGACAGCTACCGGCGGAACCGTACCACCGGCAGCATTATCCTGATCGAGGAAGGAACGTTCAATACGGTGGGAGTGGGAATGATTGTTTAACTTTGAACTCAACTTTGAACTTTGAACTTTGAACTTAAACAGCATCGGCTGTTAATCACCGGCGGTGCCGGATTCATCGGATCCGCACTCTGCGAGGCCTTCCTGCTGCAGGACAACGAGGTCGTCTGCCTGGACAACTTTCTAACCGGCTTCCGTAAAAACATTGAGCCATTTCTTTCCAACCCCCGTTTTACCTTCATCGAAGGCGACATACGCGATCCTGATACCTGCAAAAAAGCCTGCGATGGGATCGAGTATGTTTTCCACCAGGCTGCCCTCGGCTCTGTACCGCGATCTATCGAGAATCCGGCACGTACCAACGAGATTAATATCACCGGGACCTTGAACATGCTCATCGCTGCCCGCGATGCCAGGGTTAAAAGATTCGTTTATGCTTCCAGTTCGTCAGTCTATGGCAGCAGTAAAAAACTGCCCAAAGTGGAGGAAGAAACCGGCGAGCCTTTATCGCCCTACGCCGTCACCAAGGTCGTGAATGAAAAATATGCCCGGATTTTCCATGACATTTACGGCCTGGAAACCACCAGCCTGCGCTATTTCAACGTTTTCGGCCGCCGCCAGGACCCTCACGGGGCCTACGCTGCTGTCATCCCCAAATGGGTTTCACAACTGATGAAGCACGAACGGCCTGTCATTAACGGCGACGGAAGCTATTCCAGGGACTTTACCTATATCGATAACGTGGTACAGGCGAATGAGCTGGCAGCGTTAGCCCCCACCCCGTCCCTCCCCCACAGGTCCCCACGTACGCGGGGAACAGGGGAGGGAGTCAGGGAGGGGGCTGTCGTTTTTAACATCGCCTACGGCGCCAACACCACCCTCAACGAGCTTTTCAACATCCTCCGCGACAACCTCTCCCGCTTCGATCCGAAGATTGCACGGATTGAACCCATCTATGGCCCCGAACGCCCTGGCGACATCCCCTATTCCCACGCCTCCATCGAAAAAGCACGCGCAGAACTCGGCTATAATCCCCGGTTTGATGCCAGGAAAGGGTTTGAGCTCGCCTGCGAATGGTACCATGAACACCTCCGGTGAGTTTAAAGTTCAAAGTTCAAAGTTCAAAGTTGAGTCCCCTCCGATAATTCCATTTTTTGCCACCAAAGCACAAAAACACCAAGATACACCAAGGTTATTTGGTTGATAATCAACATTTGGTGATATTTAGTGTATTTGTGTTTTCGTGGCAATTTATTAGTTTTAACTTTGAACTTTGAGCCCCCTCTAAAAAGGGACATTAATATAAATTGAAAAAATAATAATTATCGGTAAAAGTATGACTTTGGAAAACTGCCTGTCTGGATTTCGATGAAAATTTAGCTTCAGAGAAAAATATTCAC
>JALNZD010000063.1 GCA_023229505.1 Bacteroidales bacterium
AGCATCTTGGTTTGTGGTTTTGGTTAACAACAAAGCAGATGCTTTTCTCTTTTGGTTTCAGCCTATCAAGCAGGTTTTTACAAACATGTCATTGTTAAATTCATTTATAAAAATTACCGGAGTATTGCTATATTTATTGTTCCTTTTAATCCGCAGCAAGAAATGCCGACCATTGTAAAAAAGATATTGCCGTTAAACTCTTGGGATGATTTCTTCTCTTATGCCATCTCATTGCCCAATAAGGAGAAGGGTGATCTCTTTGAAATTCTCACAAAACTTATCCTCACCACAAAACCAGAATACACTTCCCAATTAAAGAAAGTATGGCTTCTGAGTGAGGGCGTGCCGACAGAAATTCGTGATAAACTTCATCTGCCGACAACTGATGAAGGCATTGATTTGGTGGCAGAAACATTCAGGGGGGAATTCTGGGCAATCCAGTGCAAATTCAAAGGGAAAAACCAACCGCCCACTTATAAGGAACTTTCCACATTCGGTCAGTTAGCCAATAATTATTGCCATAACATTTCACTCGCCCTGCTGGTGCATACGGGAGAAAAAGGTGTGCTGAAAAAACACCTTCTGGGCGAAAATTTCACACAAATAGGTCTGGAATACTGGCTGGGATTAACCGATGAAGATTGGCAAAGGATACATAAGTATATAAAGGGGCAGTCGACACGTCCAAAACCAAGAAAGCCGCGCCCACATCAAAGCAATGCCATTAATAAGGCTCAACATCATTTCCTAAAGAATGACGCCACCAGAGGTCGCCTAATAATGCCGTGTGGCACTGGCAAAAGCCTTACAGCATTTTGGATTGCCAATGCGTTGAAAGCAAAATCGGTAATTGTGGCGGTACCCAGTCTGGCACTAATAAAGCAAAGCCTTGAAGATTGGACGCGGGAATTCGTGGCATTGAATGAAAATCCATTGCCTGAATGGTTGGTGATATGTAGCGATGAATCAACAGCCAAAATAGAAAAGGACGAATTCGTTTCTGATGTTTATTCATTGGGCATTCCAACCACAACTGATATCGAAAAGATCAGCGCATTCCTAACCGAAGAGAGCAATGGACGTAAGATAGTTTTTACTACTTACCAGAGCAGCGATAAACTCGCCCAAGCCGCAAGAAACTGCAATTATTACTTTGATCTGGCGATTCTGGATGAAGCACATAAAACTGTCGGGGTAAAGTCAAAGACCTTTGCCACGTTGCTTACGGATGATAACATCAAAATATCCAGAAGAATATTTATGACTGCCACAGAACGTGTCCTGCGTGGCGAAAGCGAAGAAATATTCTCTATGGATGATCTGGATATCTATGGGGAGCAGTTCTACCAGTTGACGTTTAAAGAAGCCATCAATTCTGATCCGCCCATCATTTCCGATTATAAGATTCTCACCATTACCGTTTCAAATGAAGAAATACAGCAACTCATTGCCAAGAACAAATTAATAACCGATGATGTTAAAAAAATTCAGCAGCAGGAGTCGCAATCATTGGCGGCGGCAATCGCATTAAGGAAAGCCACGCAAAAGTATGGCATCAAGCACGCCATTTCATTTCACAGAAGCATAAGGAATGCCAGCAATTTTTCAGACCTGCATACTGAACTTAACCTGATCAAAATAGATGATGTTAATCTAAACGCCAGCCATATATCAAGCAAGAAATCTGCGGGGGAACGGGCAAGGCTGATGAAAGATTTTGCTGGTGAAGAACTTGCCCTGATGACCAATGCACGTTGTTTAAATGAGGGAGTGGATGTGCCCGCCATTGATTGCGTGTTGTTTGCTGATCCCAAGCAGAGCGTCATCGACATTGTTCAAGCGGCTGGCAGGGCGTTAAGACCATATGCTGGCAAGGAGTATGGATATATTATGTTGCCGCTTATTGTGCCCGATGGTATGGAGTTGGCGGAATTTACCGATAGTACTCCCTTTAAAGAAGTGGCAAGAATAATTGCCGCTCTATCCACACAAGACGAGCGAATTGCGGAAGAATTTAGAATTACAAGTTTTGGCAAACAATTGGGCGGCGGAAGAATCGAATTTACTGGAACGGTTCCAGTTGGAATGAAATTAGATTTAACGGATTTCGCTGCTACCATAAATGCTAAAATTTGGGAGAAAGTTGCAAAGGTTAATTGGAGATCATTTGAAGAAGCAAGAGCGTTTGTACACACTTTAAAACTTAACAGTGTTGAAGAATGGCAGAAGTATTGTTTATCAGGGACGAAACCTGATGATATCCCTGTCGCTTCAGATAGAGTATACAAAGGCTCAGGATGGTCAGGCTGGGGAGATTGGCTGGGAACTGGGACGATTGCAACTAATAAAAGAGAGTATAAGTCTTTCCAAGATGCGAGAGCGTTCGTACATAGACTTGAAATTAAAAATGGAGATGGGTGGAGGGAATATGCTAATTCTGGAAAGAAGCCCGAGGATATTCCTGCCAACCCCAGAAATGTATATTCGAAGCAGGGTTGGAAAGGAATGGGTGATTGGCTGGGTACTGGAACGATTGCTACACAACTAATAGAGTACCGTTCATTTGACGAAGCCAAAACGTTGGTTAATAAATTAAAATTACAGAATATAGATCAGTGGAGAGCGTATTGTAAATCAGGAAATAAACCTGAAGATATTCCAAATAATCCAAATATTGTATATAAAGACAAAGGGTGGTTAAATTTAGGCGATTGGCTGGGTACTGGCTCTATCGCAACTTTTCTGATAGAATATCGCCCATTTTTTGAAGCAAAAACGTATGTGCGAAGTATTGAACTAAAGAATCTGAAAGATTGGAAGAAATTTTGTCAAAGTGGTATGAAGCCAGATGATATCCCTGCTAATCCAAATCGAACATATTCAAATGAGGGCTGGAAGGGTTGGGGTGATTGGTTAGGAACGGGGACTATTGCTAATTCTAAAAAACAATACCGTTCATTTGATGAAGCACGAGAATATGTATACAAATTGAAACTTAAAAGCGGTAACGAATGGAAAGAGTTCTGTGAATCAGAAAATAAGCCAAATGATATACCTAATACTCCTAATAATGTCTATAAGCGGCAAGGCTGGAAAGGAATGGGTGACTGGTTAGGAACTGGTATTATTGCCAACAGGGATAGAAAGTATAAGTCCTTTGAAGATGCAAGAGTCTTTATGCATATGATTCACCTTAAGAGTTATCGGGAGTGGCAGGAGTATGCTAAGTCACTAAGGAAACCAGATGATATACCCAAAGAGCCTTGGAATGTATATGCCCAACAAGGCTGGAAAGGAATGGGCGACTGGCTGGGGACTGGAACAATTTCACCTCACTTAAAAGTTTACCAACCATTTAAGGAAGCAAGAGCATTCGTACAAAATCTTGGGCTTAAGAATGGAGATGATTGGAGGGAGTATACTAAGTCGGGGAAGAAGCCCGAAGATATACCTACTACCCCTGAAAGGGTATATTCAAAGCAGGGCTGGATCGGAATGGGAGATTGGTTGGGAACTGGAACGATTGCTCATCGTCTAAAAGTTTACTTGCCATTTGAGGAAGCAAGAGCATTTGTACATAAATTAGGACTTAAGAATGGAGATGAATGGCAGGAGTATTGTTTATCTGGAAAGAAACCAGATACCATTCCAAGTCGCCCAAATCAAACTTACAAGGACAAGGGGTGGTTTAATCTTGGGGATTGGTTGGGAACTGGATTTGTTGCTCCTCGTTTAATAAAGCACCGCCCGTTTAAGGAAGCACGGGCATTCGTGCAAAACCTTGGACTTAAGAATAGTGACGAATGGAGAGAGTATTGTAAGTCGGGAAAGAAGCCTGATGATATACCATCTAATCCCGCCAAGAAATACGCAAATGTAGGCTGGAAAGGTATGGGTGATTGGTTAGGAACTGGATTTGTTGCTCCTCGTTTAATAAAGCACCGCCCGTTTAAGGAAGCACGGGCATTCGTGCAAAACCTTGGACTTAAGAATAGTGACGAATGGAGAGAGTATTGTAAGTCGGGAAAGAAGCCTGATGATATACCATCTAATCCCGCCAAGAAATACGCAAATGTAGGCTGGAAAGGTATGGGTGATTGGTTAGGAACTGGAACGATTTCTTCTCAGCGAAGAGAATATCGCTCATTTGAAGAAGCCAGAGCATTCGTACACAATTTAAAACTCAAGTCTGCGAAAGAATGGATAGAGTATTGTCAGTCAGGTAAAAAGCCTGACGATATACCAAGCAAACCAGAAAAGACATACAAGAATAAAGGCTGGACAAATTGGTATGACTGGTTAGGTATAGTCTAAAGTTTAATAAGACAATGTTCAAATGACATTAAAAAGACCCAAACTTATCTACAAGTATCATAAAAACAATCAGCATCTTCTTAGCCTTCTGATAGACGGACAACTATGGTTTTCTCACCAAAATGAACTCAATGACCCATACGACTGTAAATTTGCTTTATCCGACAAATTTTTAATTTCCCTATTGAAAGAATCCTCTGACACATTATTAAAAGACCTTCAAGAAAAAATTCCTAATTTAAACAGCATTAATAAAGACAGATTTTTTGATAAAATTCTTCCGATATTAAAAAGCAATAAGTGGATGAATGAATTTTATTCTAATCTTTTTGAAAAATCTGGTTGGAGCGTTTGTTGTTTCAGCGCAAGCCCATTGAATGAAATAATGTGGGCACATTACGCGAATAATCATAAAGGAGTTTGCTTAGAATTTGACTTATCAAAGACACCAGAATTGTATGAGAAATTGCAGCCCGTTACCTATGAAGATACTTTTCCTGAAATCGACACCACTGATGACCTAATAAATGCTTTATTAAGGAAGCGAACGGCTTGGAGCCAAGAAGAAGAATGGAGAATTATAACTAATGTCAGGGGTACAAAACCATTCAATAAAGAATCACTGACCGCAATTTGTTTTGGCTGTTATGCCGATAGGTTGTTTATTGAAAATATAATAAAGACTACAAAAGAAAGTGGGTACGAAAAGATTGGCTTCAAACAAATGAACTTTCGCATTAAAGGAATAACTCTAAAACCATTATACAACCCAAAAACTTTAACGCCATAAGGATAAACTCTGCTCTCTCCCGCACGCTCTCCTCTTGGCAATGATTGGCATCATTTATTGTGGAAAGGGGGCGTGGAAAGAACGATTAAAGATGGGAATTTTTCGAAGTCGTCACAGTAAATCAATAACTTTTGATTGCATCAGGTTGTATAGACCATCTATGATGCCCCATTTTTTCGACAAATGCTTCACCGTTGTAATTTACTTCACCATTTGCACTTATTTCCATATCATAAACTGGACAAGTTCCGTAGCACATTGTGCGCTTCAAAGTAATGGTTTGAAAACCAGAAATGTTTTTACTTTTTGATGATCCCATAGAATTTAGTTATTAGGCAGTAGCATTGTTTGCAAACCACACATTAAAGTTATACTTTTATTGGTGAACATATCGTAGACGATTTACAATTATAAGCGATGGAAGAAGCAAGCAATAGGCAACTCATTCTGGGAGCCATCATTGGCGATATTATCGGTTCCGTCTTCGAGTGGAATAATGTGAAAACAACTGATTTTCAACTATTCACCGAAAGAACGGATTATACAGATGACAGCGTGCTGACATTTGCCACGATGGACAGCGTACTTAACGGCATTGATTACACCACAGCATACCAGACCTATGGCAGGAAATATCCGAATAGGGGTTACGGTGGATATTTTAACTCTTGGATTCGTGCCGAACATCCAAAGCCCTACAATAGTTATGGCAACGGATCAGCGATGCGTGTAAGTCCAGTAGGATGGGCTTATGATACACTGGAAGAAGTTCTACATCAAGCAAAAAGAAGCGCGGAAGTAACACACGATCATCCAGAAGGCATCAAAGGGGCTCAGGCAACAGCCGCCGCCATATTTATGGCAAGAAATGGTTCCAGTAAGGCTAATATCAAGCAATACGTCCAAGATGCGTTTGGATATGATCTGGAAAGACGAATTGATGATATCAGACCCATATACAAATTCAACGAAACTTGCCAAGAAACCGTTCCAGAAGCCATAATAGCCTTTCTGGAGAGCAAGGATTACGAAAGTGCTATCAGGCTTGCAATATCAATCGGTGGCGACAGCGATACGGTTGCGTGCATTACGGGCGGGATCGCTGAAGCGTTCTATAAGGAAATTCCTGAATGGATCGTGGAGAATGCGTTACGACTTTTGCCAGTAGACGTCATTAAAATGATTGAGGAATTTTCATTGAAGTATAGAAGATTTAAATAAGAATGGTAGTGGTGATATACTCACATCTTTTATACTAGCCCCTATTCTATCCCCTCTCTCCCCCCACTAAGTTATTTCTGGCTCCACAGTTCATATCGTAACCATTATAGACGCGAAGGAAGGAGGCAGAAATGAGGGAGGCGAAAATTTGTTTAATGACCTGAATATTAATATCATAAAATCAAAAGAACGATATTTGATTATGCCTTTATTATTTTTTCGATAGAAATTGGATTTATATTTCGTGCCTTCTCATACTCAATGACCTTTTTGCTAAGGATATCCATAGTTTCTTCCAAATATTTATTATAGTCTTTCTCTTTTAAATCAAATACGTTCCAATCACCAGATTTCCCGTATTTTTTTATTTCTTCAATGAGTTCGATAATCAATTTATCCGAATCATATTTATTAAACTTTTGTTCTCTATGCCTTCCATTTCTGTCCCAAATACCATAATTTACAACACAATCGGAAAATGACTTGTAAGACTCATAAACACCATCGCAAATCCAGTCAAAATACTTTATTTTAGTTGGCTTTAAATTACTCCCAAGAATTTTATATTCATACAATGGATATATATTACCCATAGAAGTTGTGTAAGTCCGACCTGTATAGACTTCTTTTACCCAATACAAATTATTTTTGCGGTATTTAATGGGTTTTAAATATTTTCGGATTTTCAAGTCCTTATCAACCATTATCCATTTTTTATTGCCATTTTTATAATCATATTCTTCCCAAGATTCAGATTCGCCGACTTGTTCAACTAATTTTATAACAGAAATTACAAACGATATCCCATCATCAGGAAAGCCTTTAAACGCTATAATTCCTTTACTATCTGCAATTTCAGCGATTGAATAACTTCCCATTACCATTGATTTGCTAACTTCTTCAAAATAATTGCATTGTGCACCAAAATGCTTTATGGTAGTTACATCACCTGCATTATTATATATTAAGTGGGTATAAAGATTATGTGTGGCACCATAACTCGTTCTATATAAGTACCCTTGGAAAATTTTCTTGACAACATATTTGATTTGTTCAACCTCTATATCCGAAAAATCAATTTCTTTAAAAGATTCAATGTCCACTATTTTATCATAGTGATAATCATTATAGACAATATAAAATTCAATTTCGGTTGCCATAATTTATAAGAATATAATATAAACGACTAATTTACAAATTTTCCAGCCGATAATAATTGGGGCGTTAAAAGGGCGGAAAGGTGGCTTGCATTGTTATTTACCGAAATCTCGCATCGTTATTTACCGTTTACACGAACAAGCCCACACATTCGCATTCTCGCGTTTAAACCTTTTAAGAAGTTCTTGAATGATGTTTTATCAAATGGGCGGGGAACGTGCTCTCTTTTAACAATTGGTATTTTAATTTTGTTTCTTCCGCCTTGCTTTCATCCAATATATAAACTGTCGTCCTGCCATTATCCAGCACAACGGGATATTTCCCCTTTAAAGACCCCATTAATAATTTGTCGTCAGGAATTTTTGATCTATGTAGTGCCAGACTTAGCCTGTTATCCATCTTGTCATTCTTCATCGTGCTGGTGGTTTATAAATAAAACTAATTGTTTTCGTACAAGATACGGTTAATTATTGGTCTTTCCAGATATTCTTTGAAGTTTTATTGGTGGACAAAGACGGGCTGTTGTGTATTTAAGACTAACAATGAGCCGACAGAGTGCGTTACCACCCGCTCTTCCCCAAATGTATTCTGGCTCCATAACTATTTCAGTAACCAATTTGGACGCGAATAAT
This sequence comes from Bacteroidales bacterium, assembly GCA_023229505.1. Classification (NCBI taxonomy): domain Bacteria; kingdom Pseudomonadati; phylum Bacteroidota; class Bacteroidia; order Bacteroidales; species Bacteroidales bacterium. The sequence continues at coordinate 8,116 of JALNZD010000063.1, forward strand.
GGACGGAATATGGGGGGATAAAGTGGGGTGATATAATGCTGGGAAGTTTCTTACGAATTCCAATCCAAACCACTCACTTGCATTCTTATTTACCGAAATCTTGAATTGTTATTTACCGTTTACAGGAATACCGCATTACGAGCAGATTATCAATATGTTCCACGATGGTCGGATTACCAATACGACTTTCAATCAACTGCTACTCCAAGATCACGAGATGCGGCAGTGGTGGGAGCATTATAAGATACTGGATAAGGCATTGAAGGATGAAGAATTTGTGAAGTTGTTGCGGGATTAATTATTTACCTTTACCATAATAAACAAGGAATCTTTAATGGCTGTATTACAAAAAGGCAAATCATTGTATCCATTCTGGGGAAGTTCTGTAACCCTAATCACAGGACTTGATCCATTGGGGCTCCAAGTAACGTCAGAAGCTGCATACAGTGAAATGCTGTCTGGTATTACTAACTTAACCAATAGAATCCGCTATTATGGTTTTTATTGCTGGCTGATTGACTTCTATTTTAAAAAAGAAAAGAAAGGTAATTCCACGGAGCAATACCGCTTCATCCGTAGGGCAGAATTAATGATTGCCATTTTAATGCAGAGCGAACGCAAAGAGGTACAACAAATCACAGGGAGCAATTACGCATCAAACCTATTAAACGATACCACAAGTAACTATTTTGATTTAGCAAAAGGTGCGGACAAAGACGGTTCGGAAGAGAATGTGTACTGGAAATACCCCTCTGGCGCATTTGGACAGTATTACTATGGTGCGATGCAAATCCTTTCCATTGTTATTGCAGCAGAAAATCCAGAAGGTGATGTAGTTTTCAGTATAAGTCAGCCCCATCCACGTCAAAAGGTTTCAGGAAAGCAATTGGCTGATGCTTTTGACAATACGCTGACATCACCTATCAAAGAACTATTTTACAACAATATAAAAAAAGGCAAACTCTTTAAAAAAGACATAAGCGAGTTAATTAAATACTTTGCCATTGAAGCAATAAATCCAAAAAGCGAAGAGTGGAACCTATATGTTCAAATGCTTATGGACAAAGACGAGCCAAGTCAGGAAGTTGAAGAATTAATGACCTTCCATCGAAGGGATACAATCATTTCCCTTTTAAACTTTGCCATTCAAAACAAAAAAAATTACAACTGGTATGATTTCCTTTTAGAGAGTTACAAGATAAAATTAGGATCATCATCAAATCCTGCCGACGAAACCAGTAAAGGTTGGTATTGTTATCAGTTGAATGAGTACTGGCAATATGCTTGTGGCGCAATTTTATGGGCTTTCTTACAGCAATTGAACCTATCCGTACAAGACCAGTATCTGCCAGAGTTCCTGAAATCATTTGCTGGCAAGATCACAAATGATATTTGTGCATTCCTGAAACATTCAGCGGAAAAAACCTCACCAGTTGCACAAATTTTACCATTGCTCCCTGCCAAAGACGAAGAAGAAGAAGCCATTTATGATGAAATAGACACATCCCCATCTGCTAAACCAGTTAGTGCAGCAAGAAATGGCTTTATATTGTTGTTTGTTTTGTATCGAAATAACAAAGACCAACTTCATCCTTTGAAAGAATTTATGAGCAGGAAGCAAATCATAAGAGATGGGAATGTGGCAGACGGTCTTCTGTCTATTCATAATGAGGAAAATGAATCTTTAGAGGAATTTGTTGCACAATTCATTCTGCAAAAAGTAATAAACAGGCATCAAATGGTTGCTCTTAGAAAGATGGGAAGTGGCTTTCAGGCAACACATAAATTCTTGATAGAAGAGCAATACATACGTTTCATAGATACTTTCCCCCCAAGAAATACATCTCCAAGGATGAATGCGTTGAAAAACATATTAAATGACCTGCAAATCATAGACAAAGAAGGCTCATTGTTACCTCTTCACCAAAAACTCTTAACTGTCTGATGGGATTGCAGCGGGAAAACATATTGACCCTGATTGGTAACCGAAGGTACCACTCGTGCGTTCTAACAACATTCAGTTTTGATTTCTATTTTTTCGAAATGAAAGCAATGAGATGGTTGCGTTCTTGTGGCGTCAGGAACATCAATGTGCTCATAGATGGACATTACTACGCCGAACTGATGCAGCAACCTTCTGGTGAAGAGATGAAAATTGGGGCAGGTTATTCGCTGTATCCCATCTTTCAAAGATCAATATTTCATCCCAAGATATGGATGCTCTTTGGGGAAAAGGAAGGTCTGCTGATAGTCGGCTCTGGTAATCTCACCAATTGTGGAAATGGAAACAATGATGAAATATGGGGCGCATTCCATTTTGATATTCGTGAATCAGTAAATGCACTCATTTTTTCAACTGCTTGGACTTACATTTTAGGTCTATGTTCCTCATTGAAGGGGCAGATGCACGAAAAAACGACGAGTTGGATCATTGACCATTCAAAATGGTTGAACGAATTGCCAACACCGAAGCCGTTTCAGTTCATTGAAACATCTTCTAAAGAAAAACTGGCTTACCTATTTAATTCCAGTGAAACAAATATTTGGCAAGAGCTCCTGAATCTTATTGGGAAAGAGAGAATTGCTGAGATTACAACAATTTCACCTTACTACGATATAAACGGCAAAGCATTACAGGAACTTGCTAAGTCATTTCCAAAGGCACAAATAAGGGTCGTGATTGATGAAAACGGGCTTATTCCATCATCAATGCAGGTGGGCAAGGCGTTTACGTTTTTCAATTGGTATGAAGCGGGTGTCAGTAAAAAACAATATGCAAAATCTGATAATAGCCAATCAAAACTCCACGCCAAAATTATCCATTTCAAAACTGCTGATAATAAGGAATATTGCCTATTTGGGAGCGCTAATGTTACGCCTGAAGGTTTAGGTCTTGGTAAGAATCCTAATGCTGAAGTATCTATCCTTTTCCAATCAAAAGGTAGGAAGCTGCTCAATGAATTAGGCATTAAACTTAGACCAAGTAATCGTTATAAATTATCAGAATTTGCGCCTTCCAAGCCTGTATCAATTTTTCAGACCGTTATAAGAAACAACCAATATATAATTCATATAGTGGCGGCAGAATTAGCCTATAATGAATTAATAATATATTCTGAAGGTGAGTTCATAGGCTCGTGTAATGTTGTCATTTATGATTCCAAGAGTAAAAGAATTTTCTCCGATCAGATTACAGAGTTTAAGCACGAATTAAAACTTAAAATAGACAAGCCGATAGATAACTGCCAATACATTCAAATAATTGATGACTCCAATAAGATTATTTCAAATAAACTGCTTATATCTGATTATTTCCTGATTGCCAAAACACATCCAAATCCGAAGACAGAAGATATTGAAAGGTTATATAGTGAGATACAAAGTGGGGAATTGGGGAAAGTTCTTGACTTGCTGCAATTTGCAATAAATGATGAAACTGAAAATTATGGCGAACCAAACATTTATAACAGGAGTAATCTTACGGAGATCAAAAAGGACTTAAAAAAAGAACCAGATAGACTGTACGACCTGTCGACTTATAAGCAAATAGACCATTCTTTATTAGAAAAAAACCTGCTCATAAACTCGCTAACCTACCGTGTCTTAGATGCATTAAAACTTTTATATGGTAAAAATTATTCCGCTAACAAACAAGATGACATTAGGGAAGACGAACAAGTAGATGATTTAGCATCAATAAACGGCAATGAAGAACACGAAGTAAGATCATTTCATAACTTATCGTTGCAATCGTTAGTGTCAGAAAAAAGAAAACTGATCTATTATTTCAATTATTTGTATGGATATCAGAACGCTATCTTGTTTTTGAACGAACCAAAGAAAATCAATGAACCAACTCTAACAGACCTTGTAAGGTACCTAATTGCACTTGAATTGTTATTAGAATATGGTGGGAAAACAGTAAAATATGATGAACAGGACAAACATAATTATTTTACATATCTGCCATTTTTTAAGGATTACAATAACACCAATGTAAAAGGTTGTTGTTTGAATATCATTGGTGATTTCTTGATGATGATTCGAACAGGGTTTAAAAAATACGATTTTGACTATACTAACAATAAAATAGAAGAACTTAAATATGATGCACTTATCACTACGATAGTATGCATTTTAAATAATCGCTGGAAAGAAGATGAAATTAAATATTTCGATACATTAATGCTCAATGCATTGCACTATTTAGGCTGGAAAGATGTCGATTTATTTAATGGTAGGTATAATGATTTAAAACTTAAAATAAAAGAAAAGATTTTCTTCCTGAAACATCCTGTTATCGGGATTGAAGAGAATGTTAGCAGGTTTTTTAACAAGATTTGCCCTGCTTTCAAAATATCAATATTAAAACGACAGAACAAGGAATTCGATAGTGCGGCATATAGAGATCAATACATCTATTCATCAATTTTGGGGTATTGTTATGTTTTGAATGTTCTACAAGGAAATGAATTGACTCTGGTCAGACCTGGCTTTCTTTGGGATAATGATAAGGAAGAATACATACAACACAGACCTACTAAATTTTATTCTCCAATTAAACTTCAATCGTTTATAAACATTGATATCTGATTTTTAATATATTAGACCCGTAACTTATATGAAAAGCAAGACTGACCAACTAAATGACCTGTTTGCAAAATGGGAACAGGCTGTTCCTGAATATCAAGGTATATTCGTTAAAGACGGAATTGTCAATGAGAATCTTTATGATATAGCTCCTCTTAAAATCCTTTTCATAACCAAAGAGCCAAATAATCCGAAACAAGAAGCAGGAGATTTCAGAGAATGGTGGAAGGATGAACTTGCTTTTGCATTTTCATTACGTATAGCAGAATGGAGTTACGGCTTGCTAAATGACTTCCCTCAATATGACGAAATATGGGCTCAAAAAGGCGCTGCCATTGATGCAATCCATCATATCGCGTTTATGAACATTAATAAATCTGGTGCTGGCGGGAATTCCGAATTAAAACGAATGATGGAGCACCTGAATATGAACTTCGAGTTTTTGCATCAACAAATTGACATTATTTTACCAAACATTATAATTACAGGAACATCTTGGGATGCCCTTCGAAATAGGCTATTTCCAGATGTGGAATGGAAAAACAGTGGTTATGATCTTCAAATTGGTAAGCATAAAACAGCAAAGGTCATTGACTTCTACCACCCATCTTCAAGGAATGCGCCAGCGGCTTCATACAGTTTATTGCAAAATATAGTAAATTCGGAAAAATTTAAGCAACTATAAAGGATTCTAATTTTATAACTGATTACAGATGGCAAACTCTAACATTCTGACTATTCACCAAATTTCACCCGAAATAATAAATCTTATTGAATCCAGTAAAGAATACTGCTTCTTGGTTACACCGTACTATAAGCCTTGGAAGTTGCTGGAAAGAGCACTTGATAAAGCAGCATCATTGCAGAAAAAGATCATCTTCATTTTTAGATATGATGAGCCAAATCCAAATAATAAAAGAGAACTAATGGAATTTAAAAGGATGCAAAACCTTGCCAAAGAATTAAACCAAAAAGGATTTGACATTCATTTTATTGAAAGACTCCATACAAAACTATACTGCAATGAGCGCACGGCAGTTTTGACATCAATGAACCTTTTTGATTCCTCAGCAGAAAACAACTATGAAGTCGGTTACAAATTCGATTCTATTGTCGATGCAAAAAGATTTAAAGAAACGGTCATTGAAAAGGATATTCTTGGATTAATACCAAAACTAACTTTGATCGGGCGTTATGGCGAAGAATTAAAGCGCAAAGAAGCAGAGAAAATGGAGAAGGAAAGACTGCTGGCGGCAAATAAACCGAATTATAATACTAATGGAAATACAAAACAGAACGATGGCTATTGTATCAGATGCCATACCGATATCTCCTACGACCCAAATCATCCTTATTGTTTAAAGCATTTTCAAAGTTGGAATTATCATAACGATGCCAATTTTCCTGAAAAGTATTGTCATCGCTGTGGGAAAGAGCATATAACATCAATGTCAAAACCTCTTTGCTATGATTGCTTCACAACCAAATAATTACACTTAAAAGCACGCAAGCGGGGCAAATTTCAATAACCGAACTCGGTCAATCCTTCCGCTCCTTCTTTAGCCATAAACTTAATAAAGCCCCGTTGCACAAGATTAAAATGACTTTGGGATCACTGTACGAGTATACATTCAAATTTCTTCATATAATAGCCTCTGTCGCGCGCTTTCGAATTAGTAATATCCCTTTGCTCCAATCCACGCCAAACCCCTCTTAAAGCCCTTTAAATAAGCCTTTTTTGGCACATCAGCGGTCATTTTAATTCCAGCCGATAAAATTATTGGGGCGTAATTCTGGGCGGAAAAACGGCTCGCATCCTTATTTACCGAAATCTTGCATTGCTATTTACCGTTTACAAGAATCAGCCCCCACATTCGCATTCCCGCGTTTAAGTGTATATTCCGGTCGATCCTGACCCCCCATTCCGGAGCAAGGTGACCCCCCATTCCGGTGATACTGACCCCCTCTTTTTCTGAGAACTGCAAATAATCTCCTTTGTTTTATAACTCATTGGTTATTA
>JALNZD010000064.1 GCA_023229505.1 Bacteroidales bacterium
AAAGAAGCTTTTAACCCCAAGGCCTTGGATGATTATCAACAAAAATATAAAGAAAAGAAAATCAATCAACTAAAGAAGAGAATCGCTCAACTTGAAGCTGCTTGAAAAAAGAAGTTATATAAGAGGTTGGCATCTGGAATTTAGAATTCTTTCTTCTGTCTTCTGTCTTCTGACTTCTCAAACTTTTTTGTACTTTTAGAAAAACTTTCCACCCATGCGTCGTCCCAGGATGAAATTCCATATCAGCTATCAGTTAATCGTCTGGGCATTGGTTACAATCGCCATTATCCTGGCCGGTGGTTTCCTGATCATTTCTTACATTTACAAGCTGCAGGACGAAACCAACCTGCTGATCCAGCAAAATATCAGAAGTTCCAAATCAGCCCAGGAACTTAAATTATCATTATACGATATCCGTGCCGCTTCCCTGACTTATCTTTTCGACAGAAGCCCGGAGCGAATAGCCACACTGCAGAATAAACAAAATGAATTTATCCTTTTGCTCGAAATAGCAAAGGCATCTGCTAATACAGATGAAGAGAATATCCTGATCCAGCAAATTTCCGCCTTGTTCTCCAATTACCAGCAAACTCTCAGGAATGCGCTTGAACTTCACCGTATGGGCAGGATATCACAACCTAATGCTTTGATCGTGCATGCCAGCCAGAATCTTATTAACACCATCGAGGAGAAAACCGACAGTTTTATCGCCACGAATGAAAGTGCACAGGCTGCATACGAAAGGAGTATCCAGCTGAATGACGATATTATACGGACAGCCATGTATGCTTTGGGCAGCAGCGGGATAATCCTCGGCCTGATCCTCGGCTGGCTTATTGCCCGGATCATCCTCAATCCCATTTACAAACTGGTGCTCAAGGTGAGGGATGCCGCAGGGAGTGAAGTGGTGGAACACATCAAGATGTCGCCCGGAAAAGAACTGGAAGAACTTGACCTGCACATCAACCGGCTGATCGGGAGGATCAACCAGGCCCATGAGGATTTGCAGAAGAACCGTGAATTGCTGGAGCGTTCCAGCAAGCTGGCAGCTATAGGCAAGATTGCCCCTGCACTGGCCCATGAGATCCGCAACCCTCTCACTGCAATCAAAATGCTGATATACGCCATGATGCAGGAACCTGGCATCAGCAAGGATAAACTGCACGACCTGGAGATCATCACCCATGAGATCGACCGGGTTGAAGGTTTTCTGCAGAATTTCCTCAAATATGCCCGCCCGGCTAAACCCCAGATGCAGATGGTCAGTATCGTTCCGGTTATCAAAGAAACCTTGCAATTGATGCAACCCCGGTTCAGGCAGAGCAATATCAGGCTGACTGAAAACCATGAGCATGAAAATCTCCGGATCAAAGCCGATCCTGACATGATCAAACAAATTGTCATGAATCTGGTGTTGAATGCCATTGAATCTATGGGGCAGGACGGCGAGCTGAGTTTTACTACACAGGTAAAAGCAGATGATCCGGAAAATCAGTTGTTTCAGATTTGCATCAGCGATACAGGATCGGGCATTCCTGACGACATCAAGGATTCCCTTTTTGATCCGTTCGTAAAAGGCAAAGACCAGGGGGTCGGGCTTGGATTGTCAATTTCACAGCGGATTGCTGAACTGCATCACGGATGGATCAGCGCTGCCAACAATTCCGGCAAGGGCGCCACTTTCACGATTCATTTGCCAATGAATAGATAAATGAAGGACATTAAAAAGATTTTGATCGTTGACGATGAGGAAAGCGTCAGGTATTCTTTCCGGAAGCTTTTCCGGGAGCCTGGATGTGAGATTGTCGAAGCTGCCAACGGGCTGGAGGCGCTTTCAGTTATTAAAAAAGAGTTGCCCGACCTGGTGCTGATGGATATCGAGATGCCAGGCCTTAACGGGCTTGATGCTATCCAACGGGTCAAAGCCATGAATCCCCAATTGCCTGTGATCATCATAACCGCATTTGGGACGACGGAACGGGTGATCGCGGCGATGAAATACGGCGCTTATGAATACCTGGAAAAGCCTTTCGATGTTGGCAGATTAAAGGAAGTCATTACGGAAGCCCTTGAGATGAAAAGGCTTTCAGATAAAGATAACAGCATGGAGATCCATCCTCTCGATACCCATACAGGGGAGCAAATCGTCGGGATGAGCCCTGCCATCAAGGAAGTTTACAAGATGATCGGCCGGGTGGCCGCCAGCGATGTAAGCGTTTTGCTCAGCGGTGAAAGCGGGACCGGCAAGGAACTGGTGGCTAAAGCCATTCACCGCTACAGCGACAGGTCAGACAAGCCGTTCATCGCCATCAATTGTGCCGCTATCCCGGATACCCTGCTTGAAAGTGAGCTCTTCGGCTTCGAAAAAGGGTCCTTCACCGACGCCTCGCACATGAAGGAAGGAAAATTTGAAATGGCTGACAAAGGAACTTTGTTCCTCGATGAAGTGGCCGATATGAGCCTGTCATTGCAGGCCAAGCTGTTGCGGGTTTTGCAGGAAGGTACGTTCGAGCGCATCGGCAGCAACAAAGTTATCAAGGTGAATGTCAGGGTGATTTCAGCTACTAATAAAAACCTCGAAAATGCCATTGCACAGAAAACCTTCCGGGAAGATCTTTACTACAGGCTGAAGGTCATTACCATAACCCTGCCCCCTTTGCGGATGCACACGGAAGATATCCCCCTTTTGACCAACTATTTCCTTTCGAGGCATTGCCAGGAGATGAAGAAACCGATGGTCACGGTTCCCCCGGAGACCATGGACGGGCTGTTGAAATATTCCTGGCCGGGGAATGTGCGCGAGTTGGAAAACCTTCTTAAAAGAGCCTTGCTGCTCAGCAAGAGCAATGTGATCACCCCTGACCTCATCTCCGCGGAGATCAATTCCACAGCAACAGTTTTGCCAGGGGTAAGTGCAAAAAACCGTTCCTCACTGCTGCCGGATAAACTCGATGAATACGAAGGCCGGCTTTTCAAGCACGTTATTGACCAGGTCGAGAAAGAATTAATCGAAAAATCGCTGGGCTGTATGAAAGGCAACCAGGTGAAAACAGCAAAACTGCTGGGCATCAGCCGCGCCATGCTTCATGAAAGGATGGAGAAATTCGGATTACTGTCTGAATAAAATACAACCTGCCTGATTTTGTTGCACAAAAGTTTGATCCCAAATTCCAAATTTCAAATTTCAAATTTCTTTTACGCTGTATTTCAATCATTTATAGACGATGTTAGAAGTCTGGCACGCTGTTTGATCAATGGGTGCCGTCCAATCATTTTGATTGAAAATAATGTTTAACTAATAAATAGGAGAATCAAAAAATGAAAAGAAATGTAATGTTAACCCTCGCCTCCCTCGCTGCTATGGCATTCCTGTTCACCAGTTGCGCCAAGCTTCCCGAAATGGAGATGACAAATGCAAAAGCTGCTGTTGAAGCTGCTAAAGCTGCTGAAGCTGACCGTTATGTACCTGCTGAATACAGGGCTGTTCAGGATTCATTGAATGTTGCTATGACCGAAGTTGAGAACCAGAAATCAAAATTCGTTCTCTTCAGAAGCTACAAAAAAGTTACTGTAAAGCTTAACAACGTTGTTACCCTCGCGAATACTGTGAAGGAAAACGCAGGTATCAAAAAAGAAGAAGTTAAGAACCAGGCTCAGCAAACCCTCGCCGAAGCCACCACCTTGGTAGCCGAAGTAAAGGAACTGATCTTGAAAGCCCCTAAAGGCAAAGAAGGTAAAGAAGCCCTCGAAGCCATCCAGAGTGATTTAGCTCTCGTTGAAGCTTCCTTAGCTGAAGTTTCCACCCTGATCAACAATGGTGATTACCTGACTGCTCTTGATAAGGTTAAGGCTGCCAACGACAAGGCCGCTTCCCTCAAAGCCGAGCTGGAAGAAGCTATTGCCAAGAAAACTATGAAGAAGTAATATTCTGAACTTTTCGGCACGATAAAAGTTCTAAATTTGTATCGAAATTGTTAAGCCGGAAAATACTTAAAACCGATAATATATCGTTTTAGCTGGAGACCCCGGTCATGCATGCGCATCCCGGGGTCTTTGGCGATAATACCAGAGATAAAATGAGCAGAAGGAGCAAAATAAAAATTCGAAGGGTTTTAATAGCCTTTATGGCATTTTGCGTCCTGATAGCCATGGTGATGGGCATTCTGCTTGTTTCTTCCGCTAAACCACCCATTGACTCCATCAACCAATGCCAAACAGAGATCAGTCGGGCACGAGAAGTCGAAGCCGATAAATATGCCCCCCATGTACTGGTTTCAGCTGAAGGCACCTGTCAGTTGGCTATGAATGAATGGAAATACCAGAATGACCGCTTGTTCTTCATCAGGGACTATGGGCAAATGCTCGGACTGGCCAAAGAAGCCACGGATAAGGCCAGGGAAGCCGCTGAATTGGCTCTTCATATCAAAGATTCCCTTCATTCCGGTCTGAGTTCAAAACTGGATGCCGTCAGCTATAAGCTTAATCACTTCGATGAATATTATGCCCATCTCCCCTTAAGCGGCACTACGAGGCAGAATTTCACCTCCGCCAAACTGCGATACATGGAGTCGAAAGAAGCTTATGAAAGAGGTGATTATAACCAGGTCGGTATAAACCTCGATGTCGCCAGCCAACTTATCACTAAATCGGTCGCAGAAGCGCATCGTTACCTTTCCAATTACTTTGAAGGTCTTTCAAAATGGCGCCGGTGGGCAGATGAAACACTGGCCTGGTCAAGGAATAATAATGCAAATGTCATCATCATCGATAAATTCGCCCAAAAATGCTATGTTTACAATAATGGTAAACTGAAAAAGGAATTTAATGCCGAACTGGGCCCCCATTGGATCGGCACAAAGCAATACAGGGGCGATAAAGCAACACCTGAAGGCCGCTATCATATCACCAAAAAGAAAACACGCCACGAAACCAAATACTATAAAGCCCTTCTGATCAATTATCCGAACGACGAAGATAAAGCTCGGTATAGCGCCAATGTCAAGAAAGGAAATATTCCCAGAAGAGGAATCGGAAACCTGATTGAAATTCATGGCGGTGGCGGGAGAGGGATTAACTGGACCGATGGTTGTATTGCCCTGACCAATGACGAAATGGACAGGTTATTCGAACTTGTGAGTGCCGGCACACCGGTCACCATTGTGGGCTCGTTAAGAAGCCTGCAGGAAATCAACGGTTTTTAACCTATCTTTGAATCTCAATTTTTTAAACCATGCAGGACAGGACAGTGCAATGGGATGTCACAAATGAAGCGCGAGTGAAAAAGGACAGACCTTCTGCGGGTCGCACCTTTTTAAAAGTATTTCTTGCTTTTATTATGGCAATAGGCCTCTCTATTTTACTCTCCTGGCCTGTTGTCCGAAATTTTAATAAAATCCAGGAAATAGCCCTTCATTTTAAGCCTAAAGCTGAGTTGCAGTCTACGGCTACCCGAATTGGGCTGGGGAATTTAAAAACTTACCAGGAATCGCTGGACAAAGATCTTGCAGGAATTCAGAAAAAACTCTCCGTCTTTTTACCAAAAGGGCCTTTTCTGATTATAAATACATCGGCAAACAATTTCCGGCTGATGAATGAAGCTAAAGTCCTGCGGGAAGGAGTGTGCTCTACCGGCAGTTATACCATTTTGCAGGCCGGAGACAATAAGCAATGGATATTCAAGACCCCGCGCGGCATGTTCAAGATATTAAACAAGGTCAATGACCCTGTCTGGAAAAAACCTGATTGGGCTTTTATTGAAGAGGGTTTACCGGTTCCTTCGGCCAATCATCCGTCAAGATATGAATATGGTGTTCTTGGCGACCACTCCATGATCCTCGGCGATGGTTATATGATCCACGGAACACTTTATAAAAGATTCCTCGGTATGCCGGTTACCCATGGATGTGTCAGGATGGGTGATGCCGACCTTGAAGAAGTTTTTAAAACCATGCAAATCGGGTCAAAAGTTTATATTTATTAATCAAGGGAAACCCATGAATTCAATAGGCTCGTTTTTCAAATGGTTTGGCCGCAACCGGAGGATTCAGGTAATCTTTATTATCCTGGTTCTTTCCCTCCCCTTATTCCTTATTATTTATGGAATTATTCTTCCTGTGAGGAATTATAAACCGTCTCCTGCTTCTTCGACTGTCGCAATGGGATCAACCGATACAACGGGTATTGCCAGTGTCCGGATTGATGATGCCCAGCTGGCAGAGGTGAGAACGATTATCCGGAAGGAAAATGAAAAGGCATTTCAAAAAAACAGGCTTTCCCTGGCTGAAAAAGATTCCATCTACATGGTCCTTGACCTGCCCGATAGCCTGCTCATCCTTGAAATCAAAGGTGTAGCGGTTAAAAAGACTAAAATACTGGATATGGAGATCAGTAACCGGTTTGCCCTGATCCCCCACGAAAACCTCCTGCCCTGGATATCTGAGCCTTTTACCCTTGCGCGTGATCTGTCCACTATTCCAAAATCACCTATCGTTATAAAACAAGCCCCCAAAGATACCATCGAAGCAGCTAAAACTTCAAGTGCGCCCCAGCTGCCAGATTCCACAGGTGTATTTTATACATTTTATTTCGACCGAAACCTGTTAGTGGAAGTTGAACAAGCTAATCCTCCTGAAGAAGACGTCATGGAGAGGGTCAAAGCTTATCGCTCCATCAAAAGGAAAGAATCGACCCGCTCTGTAATTCATATGCTTAAAAAACCGCAGCAGAATGACCAGCCCATGATGATTAAACTGGTTGTAAGTGATGTCGATGCACGTGCCATGTACCGTGCCGTACCTACAAAAACGCACCTGATCCTGAAACTGTAACAAGTCTGGTAGGGAACATTGTTATATTCAAAAAATCTTTATCTTTAATCGCTTTTTGGATATAAAACCCAGTGATCACGAAAAACCTACCACTTTGTTCCGAATAGAGTCAAAAATCGACATCCAGTCCGCGGAGTTTAAGCAAAATAAAGCGCAGTTTCTGCGAATCCTTGAAGAATACCGGACAATCCTCAAACAAGTCAGGCATGGTGCACCGCCCAAGGCCATCGAAAGGCACAAGCAGCGGGGAAAACTATTGGCCCGTGAGCGGATCGACCTGCTGATCGACCCGAACACACCGTTCCTGGAACTGTCACCGCTGGCAGCTTATGGTGAATATGACAACCAATTCCCTTCTGCCGGGATCATTACCGGAATAGGCGTCATCGAAGGCAGGGAAGCCTTGATCATTGCCAATGATGCGACAATCAAAGGCGGCACTTATGTGAAGGAAACCATCAAGAAGCATGTCAGGGCCCAGCAGATTGCTATGGAGAACCATCTTCCCTGTGTTTATATGGTTGACTCGGGGGGCATATTTCTCCCCGAGCAATCAAAGGTATTTGCCGATCGTTTCCACTTCGGCCGCTTTTTCTACAACCAGGCCAGGCTCTCAGCCATGGGCGTTCCCCAGATCGCCTGTGTGATGGGCTTCTGCACGGCCGGCGGTGCCTATGTGCCTGCCATGAGCGATGAAACCATCATTGTCAAGGAGCAGGGAACGATTTATATCGGCGGGCCTCCGCTGGTCAAGGCTGCAACAGGTGAAGTGGTCACCCCGGAAGAATTAGGCGGCGCTTATGTGCATACTTCCATCTCCGGCGTTGCCGACTACCTCGCTGAAAACGACCGCCACGCCATCCAGATATGCCGCAATATCTTCCAGACCCTCGAGAAAAAGGAAAAACAGGTCCTCAATACAGTTCCTATCGAAGAACCCTATTACGATCCTGAAGAACTTTACGGCATCGCTCCCATCGATTTTAAAAAACCGGTTGATTCGCGCGAAATCATAGCCCGGATTGTTGACGGCAGCCGTTTCCAGGAATTCAAGGCCCGTTACGCCCCTACGCTGGTCACAGGCTTTGCTAACATCATGGGCTATCCAGTAGGTATTTTGGCTAACAACGGGGTGCTGTTTTCCGAATCATCCCTGAAAGGAGCACACTTCATCGAGCTTTGCACTTCACGGAATGTTCCTATTTTATTTCTGCAGAACATTACCGGCTTCATGATCGGGAAACAATATGAACATGGCGGTATCGCAAAGGATGGCGCCAAGTTCGTCCATGCCGTGGCCAATGCTGAAGTGCCCAAGTTCACGGTTATCTTCGGCGGTTCTTTCGGCGCCGGCAATTACGCGATGGCCGGCCGGGGATATGATCCCAGGCTGCTATTCATGTGGCCCAACTCCCGGATTTCGGTCATGGGCGGTGAACAGGCTTCCGACGTTCTGATCCAGGTGAAGGAAGAACAGCTTAGAGCACAGGGCAAAGAGATGGACCCGGTGGAACGTGAAAAATTACGCGCGGAAATCCTCAAGAAATACGACCAAGAAGGTTCTCCATACTTCAGCACCTCGCGTTTGTGGGATGATGGTATTATCGACCCGGCGGATACGCGGAAATATATTGCTATGGGCATTGCCGCTTCCCTGAATCTTAAGTTCCCGGAGACGAAGTACGGAGTGTTCAGAATGTAATGTTGAATGTTAAATTTTGAATGTTGAATTAGGGATAGTATAAAATATGACTACTTAATGACCATTTTATGACTAATTATTCCACGATAGAATTCGAGCAGCAGAACGACCTGGGAATCATCTGGCTTAACCGACCTGAGATTCATAATGCGTTTAATGAGGTCATGATCCGGGAACTGATCGATTGCTTTGAAGCAGTCAATTTGATGGAAGATATCCGGATCGTGATTCTCCGCGGCAGGGGGAAGTCGTTCTGTGCCGGCGCCGACCTGAACTGGATGCGGAGTGTGGCCAATTACAGCTTCGAGCAAAATTTCAAAGAAAGCCTGAATCTGTCGAAATGCTTATACATTATCTATACCTGCAAAAAACCCACTATTGCAGTGGTTCACGGCGCTGCCATCGGCGGGGCCAACGGTCTGCTGGCCTCATGCGACTTTGCTTATGCCGACGACAATACGACGTTCTCGCTCAGTGAAGTAAAGATCGGCATAGTGCCTGCCTGCATATCACCTTATGTAACCAAGCGGGTTGGAGAATATGGTTCCCGTGAACTTATGCTCACCGGTCGCAGGATCAAAGGCAAGGAAGCGGAGCATTTCCGGCTGATCAATAAATCGCTACCCTCTGATGAATTGGAAAACTATGTCAATTCAGTAGTTGAACTGCTGCGCACCAGCGGCCCGAAAGCCATGTCGCAGTGCAAAAACCTGATCTTCAACATCAGCAATCTGGAAACGCTGGAACAGGCATTGGAATCGACAGCCAGGATGATAGCCGGGATCCGCGCGTCGAAAGAAGGACAGGAAGGGATGGCGGCTTTTTTAGAGAAGAGGAAACCGAAATGGTAAAATAGATAATTTTGAAAGTACAAGTATGAATCTTTTTCGTAAAATACTAATTGCTAACCGGGGAGAAATCGCGGTGCGCGTTATCCGTGCGGTTCAGGACCTGGGCATCCGGGCGGTGGCCATTCATTCTGAAGCGGATGCATATGCCCTCCACGTTCGCATGGCCGATGAAGCCTACAGCCTGGGTGGAAACGACCTGGCCGATACTTATCTTAACATTGAAAAGATCGTTGGCATCGCAAAAACCTGCGGGGCCGGGGCAATTCATCCCGGGTACGGTTTCTTGTCGGAGAACTCTAAATTTGTTAAAGCCTGCGATGATGCAGGGATTGTTTTCATCGGACCCAATGCCCGTGCGATGAAACTCATGGGCAACAAAATTGAGTCGAGGGAAGCATTGAAAGACTCCGGCATCCCCATGACTGCAGGCATTACGGGAGATATTAAATCCTTATTGAAAAGAGCCGGTGAGATCCCCTTCCCCGTCATGATCAAAGCAGCAGCCGGCGGGGGCGGCAAAGGGATGCGCATCGTGCACGATGCCGGCAACCTGGCCGAACTGCTCGAAAGCACCAGCCGGGAGGCTAAATCTTACTTCGGCGACGGGACAGTCTTTATCGAAAAGTATATCGAAGAACCGCGGCACATTGAAATCCAGGTGCTGGGCGATAATTATGGCAATGTCATCCATCTCTTCGAAAGGGAATGTTCCATCCAGCGAAGACATCAAAAAATAATCGAAGAATCGCCCTCTCCCACCTTGACCCCCGAGATCAGGCGGAAAATGGGTGAGACGGCCGTAAGGATAGCAAAAACCATCGGTTATAACAATGCCGGGACTGTGGAATTCCTGGTGGATAAAGATCTCAACTTCTATTTCCTGGAGATGAACACCCGTGTCCAGGTTGAACATCCTGTTACGGAAATGGTTACCGGCATCGATATTGTCAAGGAACAGATCTACATTGCGGCTGGCAAAAAACTTGACATTGAGCAGGAATCTGTCACGCAGCACGGGCATGCGATCGAGTGCCGTATTTACGCTGAAGACCCTGCAAATAACTTCCTTCCCTCACCGGGAAATATGTCTTATTACCTGGAGTCCGAAGGTGAAGGCATACGTGTCGATACCGGTATCATGGAAGCAACCACTATTCATAGCTTTTATGATCCGCTGATCTGCAAGCTGATCATATGGGATGAAAACAGGGAAGATGCGCGCAATAAGATGATCCGGGCGCTTGACGAATTCATCATCCATGGTATCCGGACCAACATCGGTTACCTGAAGCATCTTTTAAAACATCCGGCCTACATACGGAATCAAATCTCAACTAAATACTGCGACGAGCATACGACTGACCTGGTTACCGCTATACAGGCAGATAAAGAGGCTGTCCCGATTCATATTCCCGGCCTGGCCTATTATCTTTATGATTTTAATTGCCGGCCAGAGCCTGACATAAACACCGGGCATGACATCTGGAACCATATCAGTTACTGGCGCGATATCATGGAACTTGAGGGTCAGGTTGAAGGAAAGCCCTTTCATTTTTCCGTCGAAAGTATTAAAAAAGGCACTTACCATATCACAGGATCAGACGGCCGGCATGAAGCACATGTCAGGATTTGCGGGGAAGGTTACCTGGAAATGATCCTTGATGAAAAACAGTTGGAGTTTTATATCTCGACAGATGAGGATGGCAATGGGTATGTGAGTTACCAGGGTTTTATCTTCCGGGTGAACCGGAATGATTTGCTGCTGAAGAACCAGGAGATCCTTGGAAGCTTTGATTCAGGGGGCGGGAAAAACGACGGGAAGATCATCTCTCCCATGCCGGGCAAGGTGATCAAGGTAAATGTGAAGGAAGGGGATGAAGTGAAGAAAGGAGCTACTTTACTGATCGTGGAAGCTATGAAAATGGAGAATTACATCGCAGCGCCTACTGACGGAGTGGTGGAGCAGGTGAATGTAAAGGTTGGTGAAATGGTGAATTCCAGCACCAGGTTGGTGCAACTGAAGGCAATTGAATTGAACTAACTTTGCGAACCTTTGCGATTCCTCTGCGAAACTCTGCGAAACAATTTATTAAGTTATCACGCAAAGGATCGCAAAGAAATCGCAAAGTAACGCTAAGAAAAAATATCTGATATGAACTTTGAATTAACTGAAGAACAGAATTTGATCCGGGAAACCGTCCGGGAATTTGCAGAGCGTGAAATAAAGCCCGTTGCCAAAGAACTCGATGAAAAAGCCGAGTTTTCCCACGACCTGACCAGGAAAATGGGTGAACTAGGCATTTTCGGCATGTACCTGCCTGAAAAATATGGCGGACAGGGACTTGATTATTTGTCGTACATTATTGCCGTGGAAGAAATAGCCCGGATCGACAGTTCGCAGGCGGCAACGCTGGCTGCACATAATTCTCTGGGCATCGGTCCGCTTTTTTATTACGGCACCGAGGAACAGAAGATGAAATACCTGCCGCCGCTTTGCACAGGGGCAGCACTGTGGGGTTTCGGCCTTACTGAGCCGGATGCAGGCTCCGACTCCCGGGGGACCAAGACCAAAGCATACCTGGAAAACGGAAACTGGGTAATCAACGGGTCCAAGATTTTCATTACCAATGGTTCCGTCGATATTTCCGTCGGTTCGACCGTTCAGACGGTCACCGGTGAAAAAGACGGCCGGAAAGAATACAGCTGCATCATCGTGGAGAAAGACACACCCGGATTCACACGCCGCTCCATGCACGGAAAGATGCTCTGGCGCGCCTCTGATACAGCGGAGCTGTTTTTTGACGACTGCCGTGTGCCCGAAGGAAACCTTTTAGGCAAAGTGGGAGAAGGCTCGCACATCATGCTGAGCACGCTCGACAGCGGCCGGCTTTCCATTGCAGCCATGGGACTGGGACTGGCTCAGGGCGCTTTCGAGCTGGCCCTGCAATATTCCAAAGAACGTAAGCAGTTCGGCCAGCCCATCATCAAGTTCCAGGTAACTGCTTTCAAACTGGCTGATATGGCGACGAAAATCGAACTGGCACGCAACCTTTTGTACAAAGCCTGCTGGCTGAAGGATACCGGCAAGCCATTCGGGAAAGAATCAGCCATGTCGAAGCTGTATTGCTCCGAGATTGCCCGCGAAGTAGCCGACGAGGCTCTTCAGATCCATGGCGGATATGGGCTCATGAAAGACTACGACATCGAGCGCCATTACCGCGACCAGCGGCTTTTGCAGATCGGCGAAGGAACGAGTGAGATTCAGAGGCTTGTGATTTCGAGGTATATCGGGTGCTAGGACATGGACGATTGAACATGGACGCTTGCCCGCCTACTGGCGGGATGTACGATTTAACATTGAAAATTAATGTAAAATCGTCCATGAAAAATCGTCTATCGTACATGAAGGCTGGGAAAAATGATTAAATTTTATTGTTTAATGATTCTCCAGATACAGCAGGTGGAGGAATTAAAAAGATGTTCAATTTTCAACGAGTGCGCTTTTTCCCTTTGCCCGATTATGATTTGTCAGGTGGCAAGGTGAAAGTCACTATAACTGGTAATGTTCTTGACGTTGATTATGCAAATCTTTTGGCCAGAAACCAGGACCTTTCCTTAGAAGAGATCATCATGCTTGATAAAGTACAGAAAAAGATACCAATTAGTAAGTCAGAGGAAAAACATTTGAAATCCAAGCATTTGATAGAGGGGAGAAGGCCTAATTATTTCATTGATAATAAAGTAGCACAGAAAACAGGTCAAAAAGCTGCTTATTCAAAGAATAGAGCATTTGATAAAAAGCACTACCTTGATTTAATTGAGCTAGCTATCAGAGAATGTAAAAGTG
>JALNZD010000065.1 GCA_023229505.1 Bacteroidales bacterium
TTAACCCCAAGGCCTTGGATGATTATCAACAAAAATATAAAGAAAAGAAAATCAATCAACTAAAGAAGAGAATCGCTCAACTTGAAGCTGCTTGAAAAAAGAAGTTATATAAGAGGTGGTCATTAAGGCGTTATCCAAGAGGACAGAGCATAGAAAAATGAATAATTAATTGTTAAACCTCTACGAAGTATATGGATTATAGGGCAACTTTTATTCTACAAAACTTTATCTGCTATGCAGAATTCGCCGTAGGGGATAAAGTTTTGTAGTAGAAGAATGATATAAAATTTAGAATAAATTCCCCGTAGGGGATAAGGAAATTTAATCAGAAACAGAAGATTTTAAATAATGATATACCAATAATTCATAATTAACACCTGAAACCCTATGAAGAAAAGCTATTTTGTCATTATTCTGGCTATATTTTTTTTAGTATCCATACCTGTGCTAAAGGCACAGAATGAAAACCAGGATGCCGAATACATCAAAGTAGTCAAGGAATATATCCTTCATGAAGATGGAAGCTATGACTACCATTACCGGAAAGAATTAAAACTGCTGACCTACTTCTCTTTCCAGCGGCTGTACGGCGAGACTTTTATCGTATATAATCCCGAATACCAGAAGCTGAAGATTAATGAAGCCTATACCGTGATGGCCGACGGGAAAAAGGTCATAGCACCGGAAAATGCCTTTAATGAAGTCCTGCCGGGCTTTGCCAGGGATGTAGCGGCTTATAACCACCTCCGGGAGATGGTGGTGACGCATACCGGTACGGAAAGAGGCTGCGTGATCACCCTCGACTATACGATCCAGACCGCGAAGGGATTTCTGCCGTTTTTCTTTGGGATGGAAGAAATCGGGGAGAATGCCCCTGTTAAAGACCTGAGCATCATCATCCGGATCCCCCAGATCCTGAATCTCCAGTACAGGCTGCTGAACAGCCGTACCGCCCCGGACATCACCGAGCTTGCCGGACAACTAACTTATCTCTGGAACTTCAGGAATGTGCAGGCCTTGCCGCGGTCTGCCAACCAGGATCCGGAGCGGAAAGCGAATCTTATTTTCAGTGCAGCCAAAGATATGACCTGGGCTTATTTTTCTTTTGTCAACCAGCCGGCATTTAAAAGTTCGGTTAGTCCTGAGATCAGCCGGCGTGTTGAATCCGTGACCAAAGAGAAAAAGAACGATCTCGACATCATCCTCACTTTGCAGGAGGTAGTGATCGATGAAGTGAAGCTGGCCGATATACCGCTGGTTTACACCGGTTACCGCGTCCGTACGCCCGCTGAGGTTTGGCAAAGTGCAAACGCGAACGGTCTTGAAAAAGCCATATTACTGTCCGAAATGCTGAAAATGGCCAATATCAATGCCTGTCCTGTAGCAACGGTGCCTAACGGATGGTTTAGCCGTGAAATGGGCAACCTGGCCGTGTTCGACAGCTATCTGGTCCAGGTCAACCCGAAAGAAACCGGGAGGATATATCTTTCAGTTATCCAGAAACAATCCCAGAACCTGATCTACGATGTGCTCGATAAAACCTTGATCCAGCTTGACGGGGCCATTGAATCGATGCGGACATTCCAGGAAAAGCCCCAGACCAATCTTTTGCAGATGGAGGCGAAGATAAGACTGTATGACGATAAGACGGTAGGTGGTGAGATGGAATTGGAATTGGAAGGCATCGTGAACCCGTATTTCCGGCTCAGGAAGGATTCTTCTTATGTGAAAAATTTACTTGCAGGGGATATTACTTCTGCGCAAATTGATAAGACAGAGCTTAAACAATTGTCCGAACTTAAATCCAAGTCACTAATAACCACTATACCAATAATCATAAAAACAGATTACAACGGCTTTGTCTTTTTCGAACTTCCCAGGTACAAAACCGGTTTTGATGCATGGAACCTGGGCCAGTTCAGCGGATCTGGCACGACACCCGTCAAACTCGATTATCAACTCTGGGAAAATTATAAATACAAGATAGAAATCCCGGCTGAATACGAATTATTTACACCTCCGGTTGACCTGGAAATTAAAAATGTGCTGGGTGAGCTCAAGATCCATATTTCACAGTCAGGGCAGACGGTGACCATTGTACGTTCCTTTGAAAATTCACATGACGTGATCACTTCCGATAATATGGATGAATTCCGTTCAATGCTGACAGCGTGGGAAAATGTTAACTGGCGGAAGATTGTTTTAAAGAAGAAATAATATTCTCAGATCCCTGAAGTATTGAGATTCCCAAGGCTAACGGTGATCGTCCGTTTGCTTTCCACTTTCCGGTCGGAAAAGATTTTCATAGTTACCTGCAGGTGAAGGTTGTAGATATTGATCAATGATTCTTTAGACTGGATCTGCCCGACTTTCAGGATATCTGAATTGATAATCCCTGACCGGCGCGAGGTATTATTATCAAGGATCTCATTTTCCCCTTCGGTGAGAAATTTCCGGTCATAATCGAGAAAATCGTAAATATTTGCGATTTCATCTATAGTAAGCACCTGGAGGTTCTCGAGCCCGTCGATGCTGATCAGGAACCAGTCGTAGGTCTGCTGGTCGATGAGGCAGCGGTTGAGGGTATCTTTATCGAGTATACGGGCGTTGTTGATGATGGCGCTTCCATAAAAATTGTTGTCGAAATGGAAGATCGTGTCGTAACTGACGGCATAGCGCAGGCTTAGGCTGCCGATGATATTCCGTAGCTTGGGGTAAAGATGATAGGAATTATAAGCCCTGATCACCATTTCGAAATTGATGGCGAAGAAAAGGGAATGAAGAGGGGTATCGAAGATCACGAACCCGCCGTCGCCGGTGCTGATGAATGATTTCTCGATCTTTTCCTTGGTATAGCGCTGGAAGATGAACTGGTTGTTTTCCAGGCAAAGCCGGATCGCTTTTTCAAACAGGATCTTGAACAGGGGCGGGATGAGCACCTGCTCGAAGTGTTTATAAAGGCCATAACGGTAAATATCGATGCCGAGCACTGAGCGTCTGACAAATGAGCGAAGGTTGATATATTCTGAGATAGCTTCCTGGAGATCCTCGCTGTCGGGGATCATATTTACTTTATCAAAGATGGATTCCGTATCGTATTGACGAAGGATTTCCAGGAGTTCATCGTAATGCAGTTTTTTTACCTGGTTTTCCATTATTAATTAATTTGCCGCAAAGATAGTTAATTGAAAATTGGCTCAATATCTATTATAGCTCACCACTTCCTCAAGTCCCTTCCTTTTCTTCTTGCGCAGCGGATAATTCTCCGGGAAATATCCCAGTGTGATCAGCAGCCCGATCCGCTTGTGCTTTGGTATCCTGAGAAGATCCTTGATGGGCTCTTCGTTGAACCAGCCTACCATGCAGGTTCCCAGGCCTTCCTCAGTAGCCTGGAGGCAGAAATGCTCCGCAGCAATGCCTATATCGATCAGGGGAAATTCCCTGTCTTTCAGATAAGCTCCAATCTGCGTGATGGTCTTCATTTTTTCAATGACGATAGCGACGATAACAGGGGCTTGTCCGGCGAAAGTATTGAAAGTGGATAGTGGCCCGAAGGTTTCTTTGGCTACTTTCTTACTTAATTCCGGATCATCCACGACGACAAATTTCCAGGGCTGGCTGTTACTGGCCGATGGAGCCAGGCGTGCAGCTTCAAGGCAACGCTTTACTTTTTCAGGTTCAACCGGACGGTTGTCGTACTTACGGACGCTTTGTCGTTTCGTTACAAGTGCAAGAAATGAATGATTTTCCATCTAGTTATTTTTTTCAACACAATAGACACAATAGAACACATAGGTTGACACAATAGGTCTATGTGTTTTTCTATGTGTTCTATTGTGCCTATTGTGGTTAATAAATGATTTCCAACTGCTACTTAGGTTTCCCAAGCAGGGCAAACATATTCTTTTTATAAGCTTCCACGCCTGGCTGATCAAAAGGATTTACACCGAGCAGGTAACCACTGAGGCCGCAGGCCAGCTCGAAGAAATAGATCAACTGGCCGAGGTTATACTCATTGATCTCCGGAACCTGTATCCGGATATTCGGCACGCCTCCATCGACATGGGCCATTAACGTACCCAGTTCTGCCATCCGGTTCACATGCCTGATCTCCTGCCCGGCAAGGTAATTCAACCCGTCGGCATCATCGTCGGCACGCGGGATGGTGAGCTTATGCCGGCTTTTCTCAACCGAAAGCACGGTCTCAAACATGATCCGCGCGCCCTCCTGGATAAACTGTCCCATGGAATGGAGGTCGGTAGTGAAGCCCACGCCGGCGGGGAAAATGCCTTTTCCTTCCTTGCCTTCGCTTTCGCCATAAAGCTGCTTCCACCATTCCGTCAAAAAAGCCAGATTCGGAAGATAATTCACCAGGATCTCGACGGTCTTGCCGCTTCGGTAAAGGGCATTGCGTGCTGCGGCATAAGCCATTATTGGATTATCCGCGATAGTATTATACCGGCGGGCGAAAACTTCCATATCGGCCGCGCCTTCGACCAGTTTCCTGATATCGAAACCGGCCATAGCTATGGGCAGCAGGCCAACCGGTGTCAGCACGGAATACCGGCCGCCAACATCATCCGGCACAACATAAGTGGGATAACCTTCACGGTCGGCCAGGCTTTTCAAGGCCCCTTTCTGCTTGTCGGTAATAGCGATGATGCGTTTTCTCGCCCCTTCCTTGCCATACTTCTTTTCGAGGTGGTTTTTCAGGATCCGGAAAGCAATAGCGGGCTCGGTGGTGGTGCCGGATTTCGAAATAACGGCCAGGGAATAATGCTTGTGCTCAAGGATCTCCAGCAGTTCGGCCATGTAATCTTCGCTCAGGTGATGGCCCGCATATACGATATAGGGATACTTCTTTTTATCCAGCAGGTCGTAAAACTGGTGCCCCAGCGCTTCGATGACTGCCCTGGCGCCTAAATAAGATCCACCGATCCCGATAACCACGAATATTTCCGAATTTTCACGCAGACGGGCAGCATCTTCTTCCATCCTCCGGAAAAGATCCTTATCAAATTGAAAAGGCAGGTCCACCCAGCCCAGGAATTCATTTCCTTTGCCGGTTTTAGTCCAAAGTGACGGGTAATGCAGATCGATTTCGTTCTGAAGACTATTAATCTTTTCATCAGAGACAAAGCTGTAAAGCTTACTCAGGTCTATACTGATATGTGTCATGAAATTAATTTTTTTACAGGGCAAAAGTAATAAATAATGGGGGCCTAAAAAAGATACAGCCCGTCAATCGACGGGCCGCATCCCCCAATAGACCAAAAACCAAAATTATGAATCAGACTTTACTCGCGCAATACATAACCCAGTGATTCATTTGTCTGGATTGTATGATACAAAAATATAACACAAAATCTGCCCCAAATGTTAATGAACTTTAAGGAAAGTTAAAATATGTTAAACCCCCGGCTATTACTCTATAATTCAGTAATTTTGCCTCATGAAGCAACGGATGATCATCTTTGCCGTCGTAATGCTCTCCATCGCCCTGGCCGGGCTGATGATCATCCAGGGTTATTGGATTTACAGCGCTTTTAAGGTCAAGCAGGCTAATTTCGTCAGCACGGTCAACGAAGCCTCACTTAAGGTAATCCTCACGATGGAAAAAATGGAAATAGTCAAGCGTTTTCAGGAGCCGGAACTAATGGGAAGAAATATCAATTCGACGATAAAGGCTGTTGATTCCATCAACCAGATAATGCTCAGGGAAATGCAGCTTATCACAACGCGGAAGGATCTGGAAATATTCTTCAACAAGTTTTTCATAGCACGGGAACTGATGGAAGACAGGATGTTCAGTATGGATGACCGGAATACCAGGAGAAAGATCGACCTCAGGACTTTGGATTCATTGCTGACCGACGAGTTCAAGCAGCGCAACATGAACATGACATGGGAGTTTGGGGTTTTTAATCCGTTTGGGGATGAAATAACGGTAAATGATATTTCTTTTCATAAAACGGCACTTAGAGATCCAAAGCTAAGCTTCCATTTCGAACTTTTTCCCGATGACATGCATACCCATCCTGATTTCCTGCTGCTTTATTTTCCTAAAGAAAAACAATATCTCTTCGGCCAGGTCTGGCCACTTGTGATCATCTCCATTCTGCTTGTCATCATCATTATTTTATCCTTTATCTATACTCTTATCATGTTTTTCCGCCAGGGTAAACTTTCAGAACTCAAGACCGACTTCATCAACAACATGACGCATGAATTCAAGACGCCGGTGTCGACCATTTCCTTAGCCTGTGAGGCGTTGAATGATAAAGACATCCAGAAATCGGACGAACTTTACCATACATATATCAACATCATCAGCGAAGAGAACAGGCGGCTGGGTCTCATGGCGGAGCGGATCCTGCAATCGGCTGCATTGGAAAAAGGCGACCTTGTGCTTCACAGGGAACTGACGGACCTGCATGAGGTACTGACGGAAGTAATCCGCAACATAGGCATCCAGATCGAGATCAAAGACGGCAAGATCGTCAAGGATTTCCAGGCTAAGAACAGTTTTGTTGAAATCGACCGCATGCATCTGGTCAACGTGGTGCAAAACCTGCTGGACAATGCCAACAAATACACCCCTGTCAGGCCGCAGATCATTGTGGCAACCAGGGATGCGGCTGACGGGCTGGTGCTTTCTTTCCAGGATAACGGCATCGGGATCAGCAAGGCCGATCAGAAAAAGATATTCGACAAGCTTTACCGGGTCCCGGAAGGCAATATTCATAATTTTAAAGGATTCGGGTTGGGTTTGAGCTATGTCAAGACAGTCGTGGAAAGCCATGGTGGCAGCATAAAGCTGGAAAGCGAGCTGAAAAAAGGGACTAAGTTCGAGGTATTCCTGCCTCATAATCATCGAAAATAATTGAATATGGAAAACAAAGAGCTGAAAGTATTACTGGCGGAAGATGACAAGAACCTGGGTGCTGTTCTGAAAGCTTACCTGGAGGCCAAAGGGTATCATACTACACTTTGTATCAATGGAAAAGAAGCCTTTGACATTTTTAACAAGAAGAAGATTGATTTTTGCATCGTTGATGTGATGATGCCGGTAAAAGACGGGTTCACGCTGGCCCAGGAAATCCGCAAGCTCGATAAACACATCCCGATCCTTTTCCTGACGGCCAAGTCCCTGCAGGAAGACAAGATCAGGGGCTTTGAGCTGGGTGGTGATGATTACCTCACTAAACCGTTCAGCATGGAAGAACTGCTGATGCGCATGAAAGCCATCCTCAGGCGGGTGAATGAAGGGAAAGACACTGAAAACAAATCCTCTGTTTACAAGCTCGGCAAGCTGACTTTCGATTACAACAGGCAATTGCTGAACACCCCTGGCGGAGAAAACAAGCTGACTTCCAAGGAGGCGGAGCTGTTGCGCCTCTTATGCGAAAACGCCAACGACGTGCTCGACCGCAGCGTGGCACTGAACCGTATCTGGCAGGATGACAGCTATTTCAATGCCCGCAGCATGGATGTTTATATCACCAAACTGAGGAAATACCTGAAGGAAGATCCGTCAGTAGAGCTGCTGAACGTGCATGGAATAGGGTTCAAACTCGTTTTACCCTAATTAATAATTCTCCTTTTCACTTTTCCTGTTGGAGAATACGGGCAAATAGGCCCGAGTTCATACTTTTTATCGTCCAGAACATCATACAGCGCCCCGGAAGAAAGGGAGCGGGTTGTGTTTGTAAGCACGATAATTGTTTTTTCCTGGTCGAGATCACGGATAAAGTAGGAGCGGAAACCTTTCCACCACCCGAAATGATAAACGGTATTGACCCGGACGGCCTTGATCCGCCAGCCGAAACCGTAATTGTCGCGCCACTTGGAGAACCGCGGGCTTCCTTCGGTATAAGCCTCATTAAGTGTGGTTTCGCTGACCAGCAAGCTCTTATAGAGTGCCTGGTCCCATTTAAAGAGATCTTCCACGGTAGTATAAACTCCTTTATCGCCCACGACCCCGTTCTGGTAATGGTTTAGCTCCTCCCTCGGCATACCCCGGCTGGGACGGTGGCCGGCAATTCCCACCTGCACGTATTGCGGGATTTTCTTCCCTTCTTCAAGGTGGTAGATGAAGGAATCTCCCATATCCAATGGGTCAAATATCTTTTCCCTTATAAACTGGTCGAACGGTTTTTTAGTGATCCTTTCAACCACCGATGCGAGGAGGGCATAGTTGGAATTGCAGTAATCGAAGCCATTCCCGGCCGAAAAATACCGCGGCGGTTGATAGTCGGCCATGATCCTGATCATATCTTCATTGGTCAGTGGTTTGGTTTGATCCCAGTAATTGTCGGAAAAATGCATGTAATCAGGTAACCCGGAACGATGGTTCAGCAGGTGGCGGATGGTGATGCCAGGGTAAGGCAGCTCGGGAATGTACTGCCTGACGCTGTCATCGTAATCCAGCAGTCCTTCCTCTTTCAGGATCATGATGGCCATGGCGGTGAACATTTTCGACACGGAAGCAAGCTGGAAGGCGGAAGAAACCGTCAGGCGCTTTTTTGTCTTAAAATCATCATAACCGTAAGCCTTTTTAAAAACCAGCCGCCCTTTTTCCCCGTATAGGACGCATCCGTTAAAGCCGGCTTTGATCTGCATTGTGCTGAAGACGCTGTCGATGACCTTCGCTTTTTTAGCCATAGTGATCTTGTCGAGATCGATGAAGAGGCTGTCGGCGGGGAATGCATGGCGTCTAATATACCGGGGCGATTCTTTTATCTCTTGTGTCAGGTAAAGAATAGCCGCTACCAACCCGATGGCCGCACCGATCGGGAGAAAGATATATTTGAGCAGTTGTTTGAAAAGCCGTTTCAATCCTTAAAAAATCCGGGTAAAAATAGGGTTTTTACAGCCCGCTCATTTACATGTTCCCTTAATTTATGATTAATTTCCGGGTAACAGTTTGTTTTGAAATCTTTATTCTGATCAGGTAAAGTCCTGGTTTGAGGTGAGACAGATCTTTGTTAAAATAAGCAGTGCCAGGAGATACAGAACACACAAATCGTCCGGAAAAATCGAAAATATCCAGCTGGTCGATGGATTCCCGGGATTCTACACTTACAATTTCATATACCGGATTATAGAAAACCGATATTGGTGAATTTGTCATTTCGTCTAAAGAATTTATATTCACCTGCTGGCAGGTTGGCTCTGTAAAACCACTTTCACAAATATCACTTTCAGAAGCCCAATAGGCTGACATAAAGAAGCAATACTCTCCGGATTCATTTACACAATAGGGATTGGGTATGGGATCACTGAGTGAATACATGGCAATAAATTCACCATCCTTTTGGACATAAGTTATTATATCAACCAGCTCCCGCCGATCATTTTCATTGTATTCCAATACTATACAAGTATCGTTCAAGAGATATGACCCCAGGCTGTAGGGCGGAGGATAACATTCCCGGTAAACAGAGATGTTATCAATTCCCCAGTAATGAATATGCGAAGAATTTTCACCCTGGGCGACAAATCTGATCCTGAACACTTTGTTCATACTAAATGCATTGATATTAATGGTATCCCTGGTCCACCCAAATGATCCGGTTTGGTTGCTGTAATCCTGGACTGTAGAATATTCTTCGGATTGATGGTCCCAGATCTGGACGATAAAATGTTCGGTTCCGGAACTATCTGCGGATGATAAGTACAAGTCATATCCGAGAAAGATATAGCCTTCGGTCATACCGAATGCATTGAGGTAATAGCTTTCCAGCGACTCAACATAATCCGTCAAAGGTATTTCAGGTTCGAATACGGCTGAAGGAGCGCTATTTCCTGTATCAACAGAAATTATCCAATTATCTGAACTTATTACCCAATCGCTGGTCGAGAATGATCCCAGGTTCCAGTTTTCCTCAAACGGCAGATCAAATCCATAAATACAACTGACAATTTCACAATCAGGTTCCGATTCGATGGTTTCACCGGGATATCCATTGTATGCCAAATCGCAGACCGCTGTAATACAATAAGTATGGATGCCGGGGGGTTGATTTGTAAAATAATGAGTGTAAACCGAATCGCCGGTATGTGGTAAGTATTCTAAAAATTCACCATTTCGATAAAAATTGAATCCCAGCAAGGAGGGAGGTGATGTAGTCTGAAAATTAATGATGACATTTCCGCCACCACAGGTCGAATAAACAATTTGCGGGGGATCGCAGGGAGGTGAAGCTGCAGGATTAGATAAAAATAGCCCGCTAAACAGAATCGAAAATATCAGGGCAATCATGTTCAGGCATATTAGAATGTACCAGATACATTATTTAATATAAACAGCTGGAAAACAGATATTAAATAGACATTAATTTGTATAAAAAGGTTGCATTCAAATTAAATAAATATCTGAGCAAACGCGCCCGACAGCAACTGCGCGTCTGTGACGCGTGCTTAAAAACAACTCGTTTTAAACGAGATAAATACCGGCACTCGACACAATCGCGCGCCAAATGGGTGCAATTTTAATTTTTATTTCCAATAAATCTTTCAAATGAAATAAAAATCCCGAAATTTTTTCAGAAATTCGCTGCATCAGAAATTAATCAAATAATAAAGGAGGAACAAAACATGAAAAATGAAATTCAAACCAGTGCACCTTCAGGTGCGGTTTATGCTTTTGGCTTGATCGGTTCAGCCGTATATTTTATTTCAACTGCCACCGGCTTCTGGATGGGGGTAGTTGGATTTTTAAAAGCGCTTGTATGGCCGGCCTTTCTCGTATATGAGGCGTTTAAACATTTAGCGATGTAAATTCTTGGCACGCGATGCAATTTCAAGCTAAATTCCAAGTGCGCGTCTTTGACGCATGATGAAGAATTAGAATAATTTAATAATTTCAGGTATGGAAATAATAAACCAGGTTAGAGAAAGCGAAATTGCGGGCTCTGACTGACCGTTGGCCCCGGATGGAACGGCGGTGGTTCAGGAGAAGAAGAACTGCTGCAAAATTGCTATCTGAACTCCCTGAAAATAGCCGAAGAACTGGAACTGAAATCCATTGCCTTTCCAAATATAAGTACAGGAGTTTACAGGTTCCCAAAACGACAGGCTGCCCGGATAGCAGTGACAACTGTCAGGCAATACCAGGCAGCAGAAACACACATAGAAAAAGTAATTTTTGTATGTTTTGACGAGGAAAACTTTGAGATTTACAGGGAATTACTCTCAGCGTAAAATATCTGCATCAATTGTGCACACCAATGGCGATAAATTGTATAAAGTGAAGAATATCAAACTGATCCTGAAATCGATTATAAATGAGATTCTTATTATTTTCATTTTTATTTTTTTAATCAATAATTATATTGGCAATGTTGATAAGACTATAAAAGCAGATGGAGTAGGCTATTATGATTATTTACCTTCGCTTTTCATACATCATGATCTTATAAGAAAAGATATTCCTGTCCAAAAAGATTCCATACTTTATGATCGAATAAAGTCCCTTAAATTGTATGTGGATTTTGGTGACTTTAAAGTAAATAAATATGCCTGTGGAACAGCCGTTTTGCAGTTGCCTTTTTTTACATATACTTACTTAACAGCAGACCTTGAAGGAAATAACAATGATGGTTATCAAAAACCTTTTCAAAAAGCTGTTTTTTATGCAACGGTTTTTTATTTATTTCTCAGTATTTTCTTCCTGAAAAAATTGCTTGAACTGTTTGATATAAAAAGGAACACCATAATCCTGTCTCAATTATTGTTAGTCCTTGCTACTGCCGTAACACATTATACTAATTATGACGCGGGATTTAGCCATGTTTACTCCCTGTTTGCTATTACTGCCTTTTTTTATTTTGTCAGATCATATCTTACAATACTCCGGTAATTTTTATAAATGAATTTAACAATGACATGTTTGTAAAAACCTGCTTGATAGGCTGAAACCAAAAGAGAAAAGCATCTGCTTTGTTGTTAACCAAAACCACAAACCAAGATGCT
>JALNZD010000066.1 GCA_023229505.1 Bacteroidales bacterium
CCTGCCGGTCCCGGCGGTCGAAAAAAGCTTCCGGAACTTATTGGAAATCCTCCTTTTCGTCCGTCCCCGGACCAAAGAATTCCTGATCGGTTATCCCGCCCTGATGCTGGCCGCCTTTTTTGTTCTGCGCGGCAAGCCGCAATGGCTCTGGCTGTTGGCGGCGGTCGGGGTGATCGCGCCGATCTCGGTCTTCAATACTTTCTCCCATATCCATACGCCGCTCCTGATCTCCCTTGTCCGGACCTTTAACGGTTTGGTCCTTGGCCTGATCGTCGGCTGGGTGGCCTGGTTCATCGTCAGCCGTTTTGTGGCTGATTCGGGTCAGCAGTCGTGAAAATAGGGCAATATGGTGGAACAAAAAAGTAAGGAATTATTGCTATTACAACACTATGCGTGAAGTGCTAAAATATGGAAGTTGGGGGATAATGATACAATGAGCAGGCAAGGGTATGCAAATCTATCAAGAGACGAAATTTATCTGATCTCTCGGGTAGAATATGAAAAACAGAAGCTGATCACGACCGCTTATGTTCGGGGGTTGTATGCCGAGAGTAATAAAGCGTCAAAGGTGATCGCCTCTCTTTTAAGGAAAAAACGGCTGATCCGCATTGAAAAAGGGAAATACCTGCTTGTCCCGATCAAAGCGCCAAATCAGCAATGGACGCCCAACGAATTTATTGTCGCCGCCCTCTGGATGGGGGATACTCCGTATTATATCGGTTATTTTACTATGTATAATTACTGGGGCTTCACAGAGCAGGTCCCGCAAACGATTTATGTGCTCAATACGAAAAAATTCGGCCGGACGGTTATCGGCGGTGTTCGCTATGAAGCGATCAAGATCGATCAAAAAAAATATTATGGGATCAAAAAGATCATGGTTGAAGGAGAGGGCGTCGCGATCAGCGATAAAGAGCGGACTTTGGCAGATATGATCTATAAGCCGATCGGGTCATTCGAAAGTCTTCTGCTAGTTATCAAGAATAATCTGAAAAAGATCGATTTGCCGCTGTTCATTACTTATCTTAAAAAGTTCCCTGTTGTTTCTATTCGCCGGCGTGCCGGATATCTTTTAGAAAAAGCTGGTTGTTCGCCGGTACGGCTTAGAGAATTAAAGAAATCGATCGGTATTGGTAAAACCTTTGTCGCGCTTGATCCGGCCGGGCCTCGTTCCGGCAAAATAAACAAGGAATGGGGTATCATTGTTAATCGATAAAGAAAAACTTAAGGACATAATCCCGGCCATCGCGGCCGAGCATCGTTTTCGGCAGGCGATCGTCGAAAAAGACTATTATCTTACGGTCATTCTTAACAGCATTGCCTCGTCGCTTAGCGGGGACATCGCATTTAAGGGCGGCACCCTCTTGAATAAGATCCATCTCAATTATCACCGGTTAAGCGAGGACCTGGATTTTAGCTACTGTGGGGAAATGGATTTGACCGCTCGTTCAGATCGGTCGGCTGCCATCGCTCCTATAAAAGAAAAAATGCCGGGATTTTTGACCTCTTTAGGTTTAAGGAGCGACAAGCCCAGGGGGGAAGGCTTTAATAACTCCAAGCAGTACGTGTTTAATGTCCTTTATCCTTCTGTTATAACCGGCGGGGAGGGAAATATTAAAATTGAGGTTTCTCTCAGGCAAAAGCCGTACGACCGGCCTGTTATGAATGTTATCCGCCATTTTTACAAGGACCCTTTTACCGGCCAGAACCTGATCCCCGAACACAAAATATTATCGCTTTCTTTAAATGAAGCGGTAGCGGAAAAACTGAAGGCCGCGATCACCAGAAAAGACCCGGCAATACGCGATTACTATGATCTCTGGCATATAGCCGAAGCTAAATTCGATTTCCGCAACGAACATTTTATGGAAATATTCAAAAATAAGTTGGCTGATGAGGGATATCAAGGCGATTTTAAAGATAAGTTTGGTTTGAGCGAAGTTAAGCTGGATTTACTGACACGACAGATCGAAACGGATTTAATACCCGTTATTAGAATTGACGAAGTGTTTGACCTTAGTAAAGTGTTTAGTCGCTTCAATAAAATATTAGGACACGAGTTCCATAAGTAAACGCGCCACTTTGGGTACAACTTTGGGTACAACTAGGTATAGGCTGGAGATCGCGGATGGGGGAGAGTCGAGGCGGAGTCGAGGGAATATATGCGACTTTGCATAGGTAGGCAATTCTTAAGCACTTGGAGGCCATAAATTGAAAAATAAAGATCAAAAAGCTGAACGGGAATCTCTCGATATTAAAGATAAAATATTAAGCGCGCTTAAGATTTCCTTGCCGGAGGTTATTAGCGAAGGCAAGGTTAATTGGGACAAACTACGCCAGGTGTTGGGTGAACACATAGAGACAGCCGCGGAAAAATTCAATTTCACCTGGGCTGGAAAGAGCGGAGCTATTACGAATGTGTTAATACCCAGCAAAGCCACGCTCCGCCCGGATAAAAAGGAAAGCATCAAGTTTGACGAAAGCGAAAACCTTTTTATTGAAGGTGATAACCTCGAAGTCCTCAAGCTCCTGCAAAAGTCCTATTTTGAAAAGGTCAAGATGATCTACATTGATCCACCGTATAACACCGGTAATGAATTTGTATATAAAGACGATTTCCGCCAGCCATTAAAGAATTACTTGGAGCAGTCCGGGCAACTAGATGGCGAAGGCAACCGCCTTTCCACAAATACGCAGGCCAGCGGGCGGTTTCATAGTGATTGGTTGAATATGATGTATCCGAGATTGAAATTAGCATGGAATCTCCTGCAGCATGATGGAGTGATATTTATTAGTATTGATGATCACGAGGCATATCATTTAAGAATGATAATGGATGAAATATATGGAGAAGAGAACTTTGTTGCACAATTGGTATGGAAGAAGAAATATGGCGGCGGAGCGAAAACGAAATATTATGTTGATTTACATGAATATATAATTGTTTATGCGAAAAACATTAACTCAATAGATAACATAGAAATTCCTTACGATGAGCGACTTATAGAGAGATACTATAAATATAAGGATAAAAAATATCCAATAAGAGGGCCATATAGATTACAGCCACTTGCAACAAACAGCAACGATGAAAGGCCGAATCTTCGGTATCCTATTATCTATAATGGGAAGGAAATATGGCCTGAAATGCAATGGCAATGGTCAAAAGAACGGACAGATAATGCTATGAGCAATGATGAAATCGTTATAAGTAAATCAAAAGGCAAGGCGAGTGTAAATTTTAAGCAATATCTTAAGGATGAAAATGGTGTGATAAGAACAAATAAACCATTCTCGATAATTGAAGGGATATATACTCAGCACGGAACGAATGAAATATCTGAAATTTTGGGTAATGGTAAAATATTCCCGTTTCCTAAGCCATCGGGGTATGTTAAAGAGCTTGCCGTGCCATTCCTTAAATCAGAAGAAATTATTGTCGATTTCTTTTCCGGATCTGCAACTACCGCCCATGCTGTACTTGATCTCAACAAAAAGGATGGAGGAAATCGCAAGTTTATTATGGTGCAGATGCCGGGGCCGACAGATTCCAAAAGCGAAGCATATAAAGCCGGATATAAAACAATAGCTGACATTGGCAAAGAACGCATCCGCCGGGTGATTAAAGGTTATGGTGATCATAAGCCAATTAATGATGGTTTTAAGGTGTTTAAGCTTGATAATTCCAACTATGCCGATAACCTTTTTGAATACGACCCCGAAAGGACCGATGAGGAAAATAAAAAAGCACTTACGGCATACCTCGATAAGGCGCAAAAGGAGCTTTTCCCGGCCAAGATCAATGAGCTTGATATTGTCTACGAAAATATCATCAAAGAAGGGCTAAATCTTAACGCCCAAGTTGAAGAAATAAAGATTGGCAAGAACAAAACCTATAAAGTTATCGACTCTGATCGCGAGCTTTTTATCTGTTTGGATGAGAAACTAAGCGACAGTGCGATCGACCTGCTAACCGCTAAAGAATATAAGGAGAAAATCTTAATCTGTTTTGACGGCGCTTTAAGCGACAGCGATAAGGCCAACCTTTCCCTTAACCTGACGCTAAAGACGATATGAAGTTAAAATTCGACCCTAACCAGCAATTCCAGATTGACGCTATCAATGCCGTCCTCGATCTTTTTGAAGGGCAGGGCAAAAACGGTTATTTCCATCTTCTATCAGCGCACGACCTTTTAGGAATATATCCCAATCAGTTGACGCTTGATGCCGAAACGATCAAGCAAAATGTCCGCAAGGTTCAAGAGAGAAATGGAATTAACGGTGAAGTTGTTCCGGACTCGCCTGCCGAGCAGTCGGGGATGGACTTTTCCATCGAAATGGAGACCGGTACCGGCAAAACCTATGTCTATCTCCGCACTATCTTAGAGCTTAACCGTAAGTATAACTTCAAGAAATTCATTGTCATTGTCCCTTCTGTGGCTATCAGGGAAGGTGTTATCAAGACGCTGAACATAACTAAAGACCACTTTAAGGCTCTCTATGACAATCTTCCCTATCGTTTTTACGAGTATATCTCCCGCAATCTTTCTCAAGTCAAGGCATTCGCCCAGAGCAGTAATGTAGAAATTATGGTTATGACGATGGGCGCTTTCAATAAGGACGCCAATATCCTTTATAGCAGCCGGGATCAGATGCAGGGCGAACAGCCGATCAGCTTTATCCAAAAAACAAACCCCATCCTTATTCTTGATGAGCCGCAGAATATGGAGGGCGAGGCAACGCAGGAGAAGCTAAGGAATTTCAATTCTCCGTTTCGTCTTAGATATTCAGCTACGCATAAGAACTTATATAGCCTGGTCTATCAGCTCGCGCCATATGACGCTTACCAATTGGGACTGGTCAAAAAAATTGAAGTTTATTCCGTGGTCGATACGGATGACGACGAACAGCCGCGGGCTTTTATAAATCTTATCGGTGTAACCTCTTCCCGGACGACACTTAAGGCAAAAGTCGAAGTACTTGTCAAAGATAGCAAGAATATCCTTAATAAGAAAGTCCTGGCGATCAGGCAAAACGATGACCTTGCCCGCAAAACTAATAACAGCATATATGACGGTTATATTGTTGATGAAATGACTGCGGACGCTCCTGATTACGCTTCGGTAGGATCGGTTAAATTCAAAAACGGGATAGAAGTGAAGCGCGGGGAAGATATTGGCAGAGACAAGAAAGACATTATGCGGGCCCAGATCAAAAATACAATTGAGCGGCACATCGAAAAGCGACAGGAGTTAAAGAAAAAAGGGATCAAAACCCTTTCTTTGTTCTTCATCGACCGGGTTGACAACTTTATAAAAAAAGACGGCTTTATCAGGAAAACATTTGATGAGGTATTCAATGCCCTTAAGAAAACAGATAAGGATTTAACAAGGCTCAAAGCCGAGGATGTAAGGAAAGCCTATTTTGCCGAGAAGAATGGGGAGTATTTAGAGCGCGAAAGGGCGATCACCGAGAACAAAGAAGCTTATGACCTTATCATGAAAGATAAGGAGCGCCTTTTGTCGTTCGATGAGCCGACGGAGTTTATATTTACTCACTCCGCCTTGAAAGAGGGATGGGACAATCCCAATGTCTTCAATATCTGCACCCTCAATACCACCGTTTCAACGATGAAGAAGCGGCAGGAGATCGGGCGAGGGATGAGGTTGTGCGTCAATCAGAACGGTGAGCGGGTTTTTGATAGGAATGTCAATCTTTTGTCCGTTATCGCGAATGAACATTATGCCGATTATGTGTCCGGCTTGCAGACGGAATTTGTCGAAGATGGCATTTACAAAGCGCCGCCCTCGCCCTCAAACGCGCGCAAAAAGCGGATCATAAAATTACGCAAAGGCTTTGATAAAGACCCGAATTTTACTGCTATTTGGAATAAGATCGCTAAGAAGACAAGATATTCCGTTAAGGTTAATACTGATAACCTTGTTAAAGGGTGTATTGAAAAGATCAATCAGTTGTCCATTGCCAAACGCCAGATCAGCGTGACGAGGGTTGGCGTTGATATTGGTAAAAACCAAATTGATTATCGACCGATTAGATCATCAACGCAGGATGTTGGCGCTTTCAAAACGGCGCTTGATTGCGTCAATTTCATTAAAGACGAAACGAAGCTAACGCGGGAAACGGTCGTAAAAATCCTGAAAGGGATCGATCCTCGGCTGTTATTTAATAATCCGGAGCGATTTGTTTTTGAGGCGATCCGGGTAATAAACGGGGCTCTTGTTAAGGATTATGTGGAGCAGATCAGTTATTGGCTTGCCGATGATAAGTTCAATGTTTCACAGTTTGAAAAGATCATCAGCCATAAAGACAGCGTACAGGATATAGCAAACAAGAATAAGTCGATTTATGATGCGGTGGCTTACAGTTCCGAGGTTGAAAAGAGCTTTGCCATTGAATTGGATAGGGACGAGCGGATAAAGCTGTTTATCAAGCTCCCGGTTTGGTTTTCGGTAAGGACCCCACTTGGTGGCTATACACCGGACTGGGCGATCGTAACAGTCAAAATGACTCTTCAAGGCAAAGAATCTGATGAGAAAATCTATTTCGTGATCGAAACAAAGGGCTCAATCGATGAAGCCCAGCGCCGCGGTTCGGAAAACCAGAAAATAGCGTGTGCCAAGAAACATTTCGAAATCATCGATGTGCGCTATAAAGATGTTTCCAACTACAGGCAGTTTGAGGAGCTGATGGGATGATGTGGGCGGTGTTGAGAGAGGCGTTTGAGGGCTCAAGATGAATAGGATAGCTGTTTTAGCAACTATTGAAGCAATAAATAAAATGCCGGGAAAAGACTGGATTGATATTTCCCTAGCTTTAGGAGGTCCCGCACTCGGAGCAATTATGAGTTTTTTTGCATACTTGTTAGTTGACAATATAAGAAAGAAAAAAGCACTAGATTATATTAATTTGAAAGAAAGAAGCGATAAGCATAATGGGTATCAGGGTGCGCGTCGAGATCTCGCAGTTTATAATAATGTTTTAAGCGCAAGCAACTTCAATAACGTATTGTTCAATTTCGAAAACATTGTGATAAACAAAATGTTTCAATATATTGATTACTACGATAGGGACACAAAGGACTTGTATGACAAACTTATAATAATGAGAGATTTTTTCAAAAATAATCCAGATAAAAAATCTATGGATAGTTTACGAATTGAATTTGAAGCTGAATTTAAAAAGATTATGATCGAAATTGATCAGCATTTACAATACAAGGCCGAAAAGGTTTATCCAAAGATAAACCAATTGGGAATAGAAAAAGCAGAAATTGAAGCAAAAAGATGAATGCTATTTGGGCGGTGTTGAGGGAGGCGTTTGATGAAAGACGGCATGTTAAATATTATTGAAGACACCTTATTACAAAGTTTGAGTGATCCTGAAAGGGAGCTAAACAATTTATTCAGGGAAAATGATAAAGAATTAGAGCTATCAAGAATCTATCTTGGGGCAGTGAGGGTCTATAAAGATAATAGCAACCCCGACAAAAATACTTTAGTATCACATTCTGTAAGAGAAATTAACCGCATACTCCCTAAAAAATATCCGATTTCTGTATATGCGATATCAAATGCTTCTGATGGGGTTGATATGGAAAAGGAAGTAAGAAATATAGTTGTTAATTCATTTAACCGGCTACCTATGCTCAACGATTCAGAAGTTAATTTAATAGTCGAAAAATGGAGTGGATGTTATAAACCAAATCACAGGCAACAGTTTAAACAAATGCTTATATCAATAGATGAAGAGCAATCGTTGCCCATGACAATTGTGAACAAAATAGATGAGACTTTGTCAGAATTAATTAAACTTAACAAATGGTTCACGGGATATGCTCATCAAGGTAATAGGAGTGAAATGCATCTATTCGATGGAAAATGGCAGCTTATTCAAGATGTTTGGCGGAATATATTATCTCCCTTTTATGGGGTAACAGATGAAATTGATGGAATAATATCTGTTGAAATACCAAACGATAAACTATTTAAATCTCTATTGTCTAAATTGATAAGGCAAAAACTTGTTGAATATTTATTCAGAACTCTTGATAAGCCTGGCTGGTTTGATTTTCTTAATGAAAATGAGTTTTTTCTATATGCCCCAGAGATTGAGAAGGACGAAGATGATAATACTATACAAGCCCCGCCATGGTGGCCTGGATACTATCTATTAAAAGTCGCTGATAAAATACCAGAAAAAATTACACCTTTATTGGAACAATTAAAGATAAACGATAATTGGAATGCGTTAGATCTATGTTTCCAGATAACATTAAAACTTCCGTTTGATTATTCGAAACAATTACTGCCTAAAATTGATGAGTGGCTTGATTCAAGTGCATTCCAGATTGCTGATAAATATGCTATGGATCTGCTAGGTAAATTTATTGATGAAGAACATTATAATGCCGCGCTTCAACTATTTGATATTTTAAGCAAGCCTGTTAAGAAAGCGAAAACAAGCACAAGCCTAAGATCCGATATCTATTATAGTGAAGAACTGAAACAAATGTATCTTCCTGCTCTTATTCAAAACAAGCCTGAAGAAGTACTTGAAATAGTTGAAAAAAGGCTAAATGAGGCAATCAAGTTAAGTAGGAATGAGGAGGACGATTATTCATATATATGGCGCCCTTCTATTGTAGAGAGCGAAGAAAACGCCCTTGATGGCGACGCCGAAAACATTTATGTAGAAATCCTGCGTGACGCATTGTTGAATTATTATAAGCACAACAATAAATCCGCAAAAACAAAAATAGAAGAATATCTGAATAAAAAATATTCAATTTATAAAAGATTGGCAATTTATATCATCGATGCATGCGACATATCGGAATGCTATGAGCCAGTTCTAACGAACAAGAAGTTCCTTGGCTCATATGAGATGTCGCGGGAATATTTCGTGCTGTTAAGAAATAAATATGCCTTGTTAGATATCAATATTAAAAAGAAGATTCTGGAATTAATTGAATCCGGGCCTGGAGAAGGCGAGGAGCCCGAGCAGGTTAAACAGTGGATTGAAAAAAGACTGTATAAAATCGGGGATATAGTCTTGCAGGATGAAAAACTAAAAGAATATCATCAATTCATTAATAAATATAAGAGAGGGATCGATGCCGCCGAAAAAGAAGCTGAGGAAGACAGGGCTTTTAGCCGGGGTGGTCCCACAAGCCCGAAAACAATTGAAGAATTAAAGCAGATGAAGCCCGGGGATTTTATTGATTATATTAGAAACGATTTTAAGCCGGCTGGTGGCTTTGGAAAACCGACCCCGGAAGGACTGGCCAGCTTGCTTAGAGGGGTGGTCAAGGAAAACCCGATCCAATATGCGGAAATCGCCGAAAAATTCGCGGAAGACGGGATTTGTCCGGTTTATCCGGCATATTTGCTGCAAGCTTTGCATGATGCCTGGCGTGAGGGAAAAGACTTTGAATGGGAATCGGTTATTAAATTATGTGAGCTGATGCTCGATAAAAATGATCCCGAGGGGGCAAAAGACGTAAGGGATCGCTTTGATTATGGGCTTTTTTCGTGGGTGAAAGGATCAATAGCCGATCTTTTGGGTGAAGCGGTAAGAAGTGATAAACATGTTATTGATGATGATTATTTGCCAAGAATAAAGCATATTTTATTTTATCTTGCGGAGAAAGACTCAAATCCTGAAACACGCGTAGCTCGCTGGATGGAACATCAGGGAGAACGGATTGAAATTGTAGATTATGTGGCCGAAGCGATTAATTGCAATAGAGGTAAAGCTTTGGAGGCGGTCATCTTGTATGCCCTGCGGATCGCCCGCATTAAAGAAAAAAGTGAAACCAAAAAAGCCGAAGGGCCATTTCCTCCCGGACATAGATTAGAAGACGATGTTAAAATATTTCTTGAAAATAGGATGAGAGATGAACCTCAGCCCTCTGTACATTCGACATTTGGAAGGTACTTCCAATATCTATTTTATTTGGATCAGGAATGGGTAAAAGAAAAAATCAAGCAGGGATTATTATTTTCAAAAGGAGAAGATAAAACTACATTTTGGGATGCAGATTGGCAGGGGTATGTTTTATTTAATCGATTTTATGACGACCTTTATGGGCTTTTGAAAGAAAACGGCGACTATAAAAAAGCTATCGATAGAATTAAAGCCAAATCAATCGAAGACGTGAAAAATAATCAAGAAGGCAGGAATTTGGCTTTACATATAATGCTTGCGTATCTCAGGGGCCTTGAATCTTTGGAGAAACAAGGTAACCTGGTTAAATATTTCTTTGATAACACTCCGGCTGAAGTGCGAAGTCAGGCAATCTGGGCTTTGCACTCCCTATTTGAAAAGAGACCGCCGACCAATGATGATTGGCCTAAATTGAGGAAGTTGTGGGAGTATAGGGCGGAAGCCACTGATGATGAGGAGTTGGGCGCTTTTGTTGCATGGCTGAAATGGCCGTTACCGGAATCAATAAGGGATCTTAGCCTGCTTATAAAAAAGAGCATAAACTGTAAAGGGAAAGTATTTCATCAGCATGGATATTATGAATATTATATTAAGAATATTGAGGCATATCCAAGTGAAGTATTGGGGCTAACCGATGCGCTCTTAAAGGCAAGCCATAAAAACAAGCCATTATATTATGGTTATCAAAAATATGTAAAACAAATACTTGATGCTGTTCAGCCGAAAGCTTTGGAGCACAAAGATATTGTCAATTCGATCGTAAATTTCCTGGGTGAAGTAGGGGATTATAGTTTTAAAGAATATTTGATAAAATGAATATATAAGGAAGAAAAATGAAGATATTAATCTCCGGCTATTATGGTTTTGGCAATGTCGGCGACGAAGCGGTCCTCCAGGCGGTCCTTAACGAATTGACCAGCCGCGTCCCTGACGCCGAGGTCTGTGTCCTCTCCGCCGCGCCCCAACTGACGGCCGAGTTGAACCGGGTCAGGGCGATCCCGCGTTACGCTTTATTCCGGATCATCCGGGAGATCCGCCAGGCGGATATTTTTGTCAGCGGGGGGGGGACCCTTTTTCAGGACGCGACCAGCCGGCGCAGTTTCCTATATTATCTCGGTCTGGTCTGGTTAGCCAAACGGCTGGGCCGCCGGGTCGTTATCCTGGCCCAGGGTTTTGGCCCGCTGCGCGGACGGCTTAACCGCTTCCTGGCCAGGTTGGTCCTGGACCGGGTTGACCTGATCACCTTGCGCGATGACGAGTCGCGCCAGGAATTGAAACGGCTGGGCGTTTGCCGCCCGGAGATCGTCGTGACTGCCGATCCGACCCTGCTCGACACTCTGCCGCCGCTGGCCGAAGGGCGGAAGATCCTGGCGCTGGAAGGGGTGCCGGCCGGCGTGCCGCTGGTCGGGCTTGCCTTGCGCGGGTTGAAAGGCCAATCAGAGCTGGAAAACAGGCTGGCCCAAGAGATCGCGGCGGAACTGAACGGATCACCGCGCCGCCAGCCGGTTTTTCTGCTTTTCCAGTGTCCCGAGGATATGGGGATGACCCGCAAGGTCGTCGACCGTCTGACCGTTCCCTACCACGTCATTTACCGTCTCTGCCGGCCGGAAGAGATGCTCGCCATGTTCCCGCATTTTGACCTGGTCGTGGCGATGCGGCTGCACGCTGTGATCTTCGCCACGCTAGCCAAGGTTAATTGTCTTGCCTTGTCATACGATCCGAAAGTCAGCTCCTTCGCCCGGTTGGTTGAGCAACCGTGC
Source organism: Bacteroidales bacterium (assembly GCA_023229505.1). Classification (NCBI taxonomy): domain Bacteria; kingdom Pseudomonadati; phylum Bacteroidota; class Bacteroidia; order Bacteroidales; species Bacteroidales bacterium. The sequence continues at coordinate 11,727 of JALNZD010000066.1, forward strand.
GTTGAGGTCAGCGCCGGGGAGGAGCTGACCGACCGTCTGGCCGAACTCCTGCTGCGGCCGCTCGACCGGAGGCTGGAGCTCGAACTCCACTGCCGGAGGCTCTGCGACCAGGCGCGGCGGAGTTTTGATCTCATGCTGGAGAAAGGTTATCATTTAGACAGGGGGGGAGCAAAGAGATGAAAAAGAAAGCGTTGATCA
>JALNZD010000067.1 GCA_023229505.1 Bacteroidales bacterium
CGGCCAACAGCCAAAAGCCAGAAAAAACCATGCTCCAATGAAAAAAAATCCCACAAACACTTGCTTTTTTCAAAACATTGAGTACTTTTGTTACTCGTTTAGTCTTCAACCAATCGTGTAATCATACCATAACAACCCTATGCTCGAAGCCCTGATCACCTCAAAGACGCGTATCAAACTGATGTTGAAGTTCTTTCTGAACATCAACAGCACCGGTTACCTGCGTGGCCTCGAGCCTGAGTTTGGCGAAAGCACCAATGCTATCCGTATAGAACTCAACCGCTTCGAAGCCGCCGGCCTGTTACAAACCGTATTGGAAGGGAACAAAAAGATCTACCGCGCCAATATCACCCATCCGCTCTTCACCGATATCAACCGTTTGGTGCGTAAATACATCGGCGTTGACGATATCGTCAATCAGGTGATTAGCCACTTGGGAAAACCCGAAGCGGTTTATCTGGGAGGAGAACTGGCCATGGGTAACAATAGCCGGCTGGTAGAACTGATTGTTGTGGGCGATCATATCGATCAGGAATTCCTGAACCAGGGCTGCGCTAAAGCCGAGAAACTCATCACCCGCAAGATTCAGGCAAGCATCCTGACCATTGATGATTTTAACAAACAAAAGGACGTGCTTTTACAAAAAAAGTTGCTCCTGTTGTGGAAAAACATAGACTGATCAGGTTTTAGGGTTAGTCATCTTATTGATTGATTTACAGTATCTTATCCAACAAAGGATGGGACTCAGGGGGCGAAGCTGTGAAATGAAAGGTTGAGGTTTTTTTTCAAAAATGCTTACCCGGTTAAACAAATATTTACTATTATTGTATAGTCTGATAAACAATAATTTCATCACATTGCACTGAAATGGAAACCCTTTTTGAGAAATTCCAACAACGACTGGACTGGGTTGAAACCCGGTTTGTAAGGAGTGTGATGGGCGAAATAAACTGGAATGGACGACTGATCGGCATAAAGGGAGCAAGAGGTGTTGGCAAGACAACCCTCTTATTACAATATATCAAACTCCGCCTCAGCGATCAGTTAGATGCAACCCTTTATGTAAGTCTCGATAACATCTGGTTCAGCCACCACCAACTGTCAGACCTTGTCGATGATTTTGTTAAAAAGGGAGGAAAATTCCTCTTCCTCGACGAGGTGCACCGTTACCCCGATTGGTCACAGGAACTCAAAAACATTTATGACGACTATCCAGGCCTGCAGGTAGTGTTCACCGGCTCCAGCCTGCTGCAAATCCTCAACGCCCGGGCCGACCTGAGTCGACGCGCTACCGTTTATGCCATGCAGGGACTCTCGTTTCGTGAGTACCTGAACATGAACAAAGGTACAGATCTACAAACCTTTACACTTGACCAGATACTGCATGATCATTCCCGTATTGCAAGGCAAATCAGCCCTGTTATCAAACCCTTACAGCATTTTTCAAACTATCTTAAGACAGGATACTATCCTTTCTACAATGAACTGCCTCAACTCTATTTTACACGACTCGAAGAAGTTGTCAACATGGTACTCGACATTGAATTGCCACAGCTTCGTGGCCTCGAAACTGCTTATATACCCAAAATCAGGCAATTGCTGCAGATCATTGCCGAGTCAGCCCCTTTTATACCGAACATCAGTAAGTTGAGCCAACGCATCGGCATCAATCGTTCAACCTTGCTTTCCTATTTATTCTATCTGAATGAGGCGCACCTGATCCGATCACTCTACAGGGATGCTTCAGGAATTACCCGACTGCAAAAACCTGATAAACTTTATCTCGACAATACCAATATGATCTATGCTCTTTCACCGCACAGCATCAATACAGGTAACCTGCGCGAAACGTTCTTTGCCAACCAGTTGAAAGTTCACCATAACGTTGAATATGCAAAGGAAGGCGACTTTACGATAGATTCAATCCACACATTCGAAATCGGTGGAAAAAACAAATCAGCCCGGCAACTTCCACCAGATCATAACGCATGGATAGCCGCTGACGACATCGAATACGGACACGATCATAAAATACCCCTTTGGCTGTTTGGCTTTCTTTATTGAGAAGCGGGAGTCGGAAGTCGGTATAATACTCCCCAAAATTTAAACAACTGGTTAAGTTGAAAAAAAATAACTTTAACGGTGGGACAGTGAAATAGTGGAACAGTGGAACAGTGACATGGTGACATGGTAACTTAGTCACCCAGTCACACAGTCACCCAGTCACCCAGTCACCCAGTCACCCAGTCACCCAGTCACCCAGTCACCCAGTCACCCAGTCACCCAGTCACCCAGTCACTCATTGAATACTGATCTAAAATACGACGATTACAAAGATTTACTGCGGCAGGTTGTCGCAGAAATCAAGTCAGCCCGTGTTACTGCTGCCCGGAAGGTAAATCGGGAAATGATCATGTTATATTGGAGTATCGGTAAGCTGATAGTTGAAAAACAGTTAACTCAAGGATATGGCCAATCGGTGGTTGAACGATTAAGTGATGACTTGAAAAGTGAATTTCCTGATTCGACCGGATTTTCATCAAGAAATCTCTGGGATATGAAACGGTTTTATGAAACTTATTATCATCAGGATGAGATTCTGCGACAAGTTGTCGCAGAATTGCCCTGGGGGCATCACTTGCTGATACTAAATAAAACTAAGCAAACAGAGGAAGCTGCATATTATATTAAAAATGCAATAGAATTTGCATGGAGTAGGGACATATTGCTTAATCAGATAAAATCTGATGCCTTCACAAAACATAAAATTTTACCAAAGCAGCATAACTTTTCAAAAGCACTCCCGGAGCATTTGCAGGAGCAAGCTGATGAAATGTTGAAAAGCAGGTACAATCTTGGATTCCTTGATATAGAACGCCCGATCCTTGAACGTGAATTAGAAAAACGGCTTGTTGAAAAGATCAAACATTTCATGCTGGAACTTGGAAAAGGATTTTCTTTCATGGGAAACCAATACAGATTAGTGCTGGAGGGTGACGAATATTTTGTCGACAGTGGAATTAGCGCTAAGGGATGTGAATAAACCAATTGCAGTTTCAGAGTATCAATTAAGAACGCTTTTGCCCGATAGAAAACAGCTTCGTGAAATAATCCTTGAAGAAATAAACAAGCACAACCTGGAACAACTGAGCAGTGGAACGGTGGAATAGTGACATGGTAACATGGTAACTGGGTAACTTAGTCACCTTGTCACACCCAGTCACCCAGTCTCATGGTAACTAGGTAACTGAGTAACAAGGTAACAGGGTAACTGAGTAACAAGGTAACAGGGTAACTTGGTAATTTATTCAATTAGTCACCATGTCACCTAGTCACTTAGTCACCTTTTCTTCCAGTCACCCAGTCACCCAATCACCCAGTCACCCAGTCACCCAGTCACCCAATCACTCAGTCACTATGATACCCAAAGAAGAATCACAACAAGTAGAATTCAAATTGATCTGGAAGGATGAATATTTGAAGCAATTATGCGGATTTGCTAATTCGCAGGGTGGTTCGATGTATTTTGGGGTAAATGATCATGGTAAAGTTGTTGGTCTTCAGAACACAAAAAGATTACTTGAAGAAATTCCGAATAAGGGAGCAAATCTAATGGGAATAGTATTGCATGTGGATTTGCTTTTTGAGAATAGTCTCCCTTATTTATTGCTTAAAGTGCCTCAAAGTTCACAACCTGTTAGTCTGCGAGGTAAATATTATGTAAGAAGCGGTTCTACAACGCAAGAACTAAACGGTTTTGCTTTGCAGAATTTCTTGTTGAAAAGGCTTTTGCCTCTGACCCCATGCGATTTTTTCCTTCCATGTCTGTAAAGATTGGACGATTTGTCAGCGAAACCAATATTGTTGTTCAGGATGTCATTGAGAGCAACCTGTTTACAACTATTGAAAATGTGATGGATATTTTAAAAACAAAATATCTGAAATCAGTTATTTCGTATAAGGGAATACACCGTGAAGAGCAGTTGGAATATCCGGTCAGGGCTTTACGTGAAGCGATCCTGAATGCCCTGATTCATCGCGATTACACAGGCGCTGTCACTCAAATACGCGTGAACAACTATAGCCTTGAAATCTGGAATGCCGGTTTGCTACCCGAAGAATTAAAAATAGAAATGCTGTTCGAACAGCATGCTTCAATACCCCGTAACAGAAGCTTAGCCAATTTATTTTTCAGGGCTGGTTATATAGAGTCATGGGGGAGAGGCACTATTGCGATAGCTCAGGAATGCAAAGAATATGGATTACCAATACCATCATTTAGTGAGCAATTCGGTGGTTTTGCCATCGACTTTTATAAACCAGAGCAAGTTACCCCCCAAGTTACCCCCCAAGTTACCCCCCAAGTTACCCCCCAAGTTACCCCCCAAGTTACCCCCCAAGTTAATGCATTGATTGGCGTGGTTGAAGGGACGATGACAAGGGAAGTATTACAGGATTTGCTCAGAATATCAAACAGAAAATATTTCAGGGAGGAATACATCAAACCCGCTTTAGAGCTGGATTTAATTGAGATGACTATACCCAATAAGCCCAATAGTAAAAACCAAAAATACAAGCTTACACCCAAAGGGAGGCTCTACCTGAAGGGGATTGGTTCAGACAAAGTATAAAAGAAGCCTTAAACACATTGGTTCAGCCAAGGTTGGATACTGGGTTTTGATGGAAAAGTAGACGACCCGTATCCACTCACCCACGCACCTGCAAGCGCCTTGAAGCGTTCACCCAGTCACCCAGTCACCTCTGGAAAGTGGAACGGTGGAACGGTGGAACAGTGAAACAGTGGAACAGTGAAACAGTGAAATGGTGAGATGGAAAAATTGAAAAGTTACAGGGAGTTTATTCAATTCCTCTATGTGTCAAACGGCTCTTTATCAGAATTGGAAACCCAACTTGAAATTGCCTTCAGATTGGGATACATTACTGATCCTGAACCCTGTGACAACCGGATCAAGCACGTCAGAAAAATGCTGGTCAACCTGATACGAGTGCTAAACCAAAAACTCAACAGCACATGATAGTGGAACAGTGGAACAGTGAAATAGTGGAACAGTGATTTCACCGTTTCACCCAGTCACCCAGTCACCCAGTCACCCAGTCACCCAGTCATTAAGGAATCATGCTGAAAAATAAAATAACCATAAGCAATATTTCACAGCTGACTTCAATTATTGAAGAAACTCATAAGTATTTTGCTTTGCATGTGCAAAAACAGGTGAATATTGCCTTAACATTAAGAAATTGGCTAATTGGATATTACATTGTGGAATATGAACAAAATGGAACCGACAGAGCAAAGTATGGGAAAGCTCTGATTAATAGCTTGTCTGCCCAATTGAAACAAAGAAACCTAAAAGGGTTTTCAGAAATTGCTTTACGATTGAATCGTTCATTTTATCTGGCCTATCCTCAGATTCAACAGACAGTGTCTGTCGAATTCCCATCACCTGATAATCAGTTGGATATAATTCAACAGACAAGAAAAAGTAGCTGCCAAAGACCTTTTTAGAAATCCGTTGATACTTGAATTTCTTGGGCTTGAAGAGAAATCAGAATACAATGAAAGTGATCTGGAACAAGCAATCATTGGTCAATTGCAAAAATTCCTTCTCGAAATAGGGCGGGGTTTCTGCTTCGAAGCCCGTCAGAAACGGATTACTTTTGATAATACTCATTACCGCATCGATTTAGTATTTTATCATCGTATTCTAAAATGTCATGTCCTGATTGATTTGAAAATAGGTGAATTTTCACATGCGGATTCGGGACAAATGAATGTTTATCTCAATTATTATAAAAATCATGAAATGAATCCAGGTGACCATCCGCCAATCGGTATAATTATGTGTGCATCAAATAACGAAAATCTGGTAAAATATGCTACTTCCGGTTTATCACACCAGGTCTTTGTTTCAAAATATATGATAAACTTACCAAAAGAAGAAGAATTGAAAAAAATAATACTCGAGGAACAGGCAAAGTTGAAGAAAGGCCTGGAACAGTGAAACGGTGGAACAAGGTAACAGGTAACTGGGTAACAGAGTAACTTGGTAATTTATTCAATTAGTCACCAAGTCACCAAGTCACCTTGTCACCAAGTCACCTTGTCACCTTGTCACCTAGTCACTTAGTCACCTTTTCTTCCAGTCACCCAGTCACCTTGTCACCAGTCAGCAGTCAGCAGTAAATACTTATAAAATTCCCCATACTTCTGAAATAAAAGTTTCATCGTTGCTTAATAAACTGGAAAAATTCAAAAAAGATTATTTCGAAAATGGAATTATTCCGGATCTTTCTATTTCCTTTGACAGGAACCTGTTCAACACTTTTCTCTGCTATATTGATCATCAATCATTTTTCCCGTTTAAATTGAAAAAAAATTCAGATGATCGTGGTTCGTTTGTTGAGACGATAAAGCTAAACAGTGGTGGCCAGGTTTCATTTTCAACCACTGTGCCCGGCATCACTCGTGGAAACCATTTCCACACCCGCAAGGCCGAGCGCTTTGCCGTCATTAAAGGCAAAGCCAGGATACAACTGAGAAAGATCGGAACAAATAAAATAATGTCTTTTGATTTGGATGGTGTGCAACCATCATTTGTAGATATGCCGGTATGGTATACCCACAACATCACCAACACCGGGGATGAAGAACTTTATACCATCTTCTGGATCAATGAGTTTTTTGATCCGGATGATCCTGATACTTATTTTGAAGCGGTGGAAAAATAATAAGGTCATAACCATAAAAACATGAACAATAGATACTACCTTTGTGGTTATAACCCTATAAATTCATCTTTATGATCAGAAGGGATTTATATTTAAACCAGCTTTGCGGCTTTATTGATAAGCCGTATATCAAGGTTATTACTGGCATCCGGAGAAGCGGTAAATCCGCCATTCTCCAGTTGCTGAAAGATGAATTGCTGAAGAGAGGAATCGGGGAAGAAAATATTATCCACATCAATTTCGAAAGCTTTGAATACACTGATGTTGATAATTCCGACAAATTGTACTATTTTATCAAAGCTAAAATTACCAATAATCAGCGATACTATATCCTGCTTGATGAGATTCAGGAAGTCCTATCCTGGGAAAAGGCTGTGGATGCTTTTTTAGTGGATATCAATGCTGATCTTTTTATTACGGGTTCCAACTCCCGGCTATTATCGTCGGAACTGGCTACTTACCTGGCAGGACGATATGTAGAGATTCACATTCACACACTTTCCTTTGCCGAATACCTTCTTTTTAAACAGACACGCACTCACAAAGAGGATAAGGATATCTATCGTGAATTCGGGTATTTTTTACGCCTGGGTGGATTTCCGGTACTTCATACGGCAGAATACACACTGGAAACAGCTTATAAGGTAGTATTCGATATCTATTCTTCCGCTATCCTGCGAGATACTGTGCAAAGGTTTAATATTCGTGATGTAGAACTTCTGGAACGTGTCGTTAAATATGTATTTGACAATGTGGGTAATAAATTCTCGGCAAAAAACGTCGCAGATTATTTCAAAAGCCAGCATCGGAAAATCGACCTCAATACCGTATATAATTATCTGAATGCTCTTGAGGGAGCTTTTATTGTGTACAAAATACCACGCTATGATGTAAAAGGGAGAGAGATACTTAAAACTTTCGAAAAATATTATGTAGGTGATCAGGCACTCTTGTACGCCTTGATGGGCTATAAGGACAGACTGATTTCAGGGGTTCTGGAAAATATCGTGATGCTTGAGCTTCAACGAAGAGGATACCGCGTGTTTGTTGGAAAATCGGATGACAAAGAGATTGACTTTATTGCCGAATTAAAAGAAAGAAAAGTTTATATTCAGGTTGCTTATAAAATGACGGAACAAACCACGATCGATCGTGAGTTTACCCCCTTGCTCGAAATCAAAGACCATCATCCTAAATATGTAGTAACCATGGATGAAACCTGGAAAGACAATATTGAAGGTGTTCAACATAAGCATATCGCCGATTTTTTACTGATGAACGAATATTAGTTTGAAAAACTGTGGAACGGACTTAATAGAAGTCTCTAAGTGCTGTAAAGCTGATACTTATCTAAATAATGCCATAGCCTGCGTAAGAAATTAATCCGCGTAAATTTGTCGCAACTTGTCCGCCCTTCGGTGGATCCGTATCATTCGCGTTCTATATAAAATAATTTATGCAAAAATCACAACTTAAAGTCTTAACAGTAGTGGGCACACGCCCGGAGATCATCCGCCTTTCCCGCACCATGGCTTTGCTCGACCAATACCTGAACCACGTCATCGTGCATACCGGGCAAAACTACGATTACGAGCTCAACGAAATATTCTGGGAAGAACTTGAGCTTCGTAAGCCTGATTATTTCCTTAATGTGGATACTTCATCATTGGGATCAGCCGTTGGCGATAGGTAACTAGGTAATTGAGTAACAAGGTAACAGGGTAACTTGGTAATTTATTCAATTAGTCACCAAGTCACCAAGTCACCAAGTCACCCAGTCACCCAGTCACCGTTTATATATCTAACGGTTCCTTGCCGGAACTGGAAACAGTAACGAAAGAAAAAGAGCACCTTTGGTTTTCAACAACCCACTAATTTTGTATCTTTACACTTTCATTATCCAAGGTCTGTCATGAAAGTTATAAAAACAAAAGATCAAAAAAAAGAATCAAAAAACTGGACTTTACCTGGTAATACGCTGAGTCAGGATGAATTCATAGCTGGGATACGAAAAGCTGAAAAAGGTCCGTTTCATACCATTCAAGAGTCAATGGAACACTTTGAACAATGGCTGAAATCGAGAGAAAAGAAGTAAGAATCTCAGAACAGTTTGACCTTGACATTATATCCCTGTATACTTACGGAGAAGAAGTATTCGGGTCCATTGCAGCAAAAAGTTTTATCGCAGATATATACAGCAGGGTATGGAGTTTGGACAGGATGTACCTTCTTCATGTGGAATGTAGACATTTGCCTACAAAAAATAAAATCTATCGCAATATCATTTTAGGTTCCTACCTGATAATTTATAGAATAAAAGCCGGGTACGTTGAAGTCCTTCGAATTCTCCATTCACATTCAAGTATAAGAAGAATAAAGAGCTCCCGGCAAATAAGGCCAAACCCGGAAACCTGAAACCAGTCACCCAGTCACCCAATCACCTAGTCACCCAGTCACCTAGTCACCAAGTCACCATGTCACTCATTCACACCCAGTCACCCAGTCACCTCTGGAAAGTGGAACGGTGGAACGGTGGAACAGTGAAACAGTGGAACAGTGAAACAGTGAAATGGTGAGATGGAAAAATTGAAAAGTTATAAGGATTGGGAAATGTAGAATTTAGCAAATCTAACAGCTCCACCATTCCCCTCCCCCGGGTGGGGGAGGGCCAGGGAGGGGGCTGAAGTCATCCAGTCACCCAGTCACCCAATCACAATTCTATTTTTCCGTATTTTTGCAGAAAAACAGAAATGAATTATCAGGAATTTCGTAAAGCTTTTTTTGATCTGGCTTGTTTTACTCCCAACCAGGTATATGCCTGGCAGCCGGGTTTTGATAAGAACAACCTGCTAAACTGGGTAAAGAAAGGTTCGCTGATCAAATTGAGAAATGGCTTCTACAGTTTTCCTGAATACCTGGCCGAACCCGGTTTTGAACTTTACATTGCCAACCGTATTTATCGGCCTTCTTATATTAGCCTGCACTCGGCCCTTTCCTTCTATGGAATGATCCCTGAAGCAGTCGTGCAGATAAGCAGCGTGACATCCCTTAAAACAGCGGGTTTTGTGAATCCTTTTGGCAGCTATTCATATAAAAGCATCCGGGCTGAGCTGATGTTCGGATATGATCTGAAGCCTTTTTCAAAAAGCCGGAGCCTGCTGATTGCCCAAGCTGAAAAGGCCCTGCTCGACTTGCTGTATCTGAACCCGTATTACGACAACAAGGAAGAAATGGAGGCATTACGTCTTGACGAAGATTTTATGCAGGATAGTCTGAACGTGGAATTGCTGAGGGATTATACGGCCAAATTCAGGAACCGGGCATTGGGAAAAAGGCTTGAGTTGCTTATAAAAACGTACGGTTTATGATTCAGGTAGAACAGATCAGAAACTTCTTTCCCCCGCTGATCCGCGATAATCCTGCACACCAGAAGTATTTGGTAAAAGAATATATACAGCTTCTAATCCTCGATTACCTGGCAACAACATCCTTTATCCGGAAAATGGCATTCATTGGAGGCACAAACCTGCGGCTAATCAAGGGGATAGACCGCTTCTCGGAAGACCTGGATTTTGATTGCAAAGACTTTACACAAGAAGAATTTACGGAAATGACCGATGCTGTTCTTCTTTACCTGCAACGCTTTGGTCTGAATGTAGAAGCCCGTGATAAAATCAGCGATAAACTCAGAGCATCCAGAAGAAATATCTATTTCCCCGGTTTATTGTTCGACTTGAATTTATCGGGATACAGGGAGGAGCGCTTTTTGATTAAAATTGAATGCCAGGATCAGCATATTGAATATACACGGCAAACGGTGAACATAAAAGGATGCGGTTTCTTCTTCTCATTTCCGGTCCCATCCGATGAGGTAATTTGTGCAATGAAGATTTCGGCCTTGCTTTCGAGGAGTAAAGGGCGCGATTTTTATGATAGCATGTTTTTATTGGGGCAAACCACTCCTGATTACAACTTTCTTGCAGCCCGTAACGGGATCCATAATCTTTCAGAACTAAAATCAGCATTGACATCTTTATTTGCAAAAATAAATTTATCGCAAAAAGCCCGGGATTTTGAACATCTTCTTTTCGAAAAAAGAAACAGCGAACGTATCCTAAGATTTAAGGAGTTTGTTGCAGAATTGTAGTATGACCGGGTTTTTCAATTCGCTGGTGGAACGGTGGAACGGTGGAACGGTGGAACAGTGAAATAGTGAAACAGTGATACAGTGATACAGTGAAACGGTATGGAAAGAAAAAGTTATAATCTGTGGTTTTATAATAGTACAAATGTCGTATGAGACACTTTTTGTATTATCTTAAAGCACCAGCTATCACCTTTATCATTTAAACTTGATCTGGATACGATCCTGGAAGAATTGCTTTTGCATGAACGAAACTACCTGGAAAAACTTTGGGAAGAAACATCTAAAAGACGGGAGCATCGCCTGGTCGTCCTGAAAATAGCAGAAGACGCCAGTTCTCTTTATTCCAGGATTGATTATAAAAGCATCAATGTTTCCCGAACCCTGAAAGTTCTGAAAGGGATAGGACTCATTATTAAAAATAGTGATGAGCGGTATATTCTTTCTGATCCATTATTTGCACTGTGGATCAGGAAAAGAGTTCTTAAGACTCAATGATGTGGAATAGTGATACAGTGAAATAGTGAAAAGGTGAAATGGAAAAATTGAAAAGTTATAAGGATTGGGAAATTGAGAATTTAGCAAATCTAACAGCTCTAACGTTCCCCTCCCCCGCATGTCCCCGCGTACGCGGGGAACAGGGGAAGGCCAGGGAGGGGGCTGAAATCACTGTTCCACCGTATCACCAATCACCAATAGCCAAAGGCCAACGGCCAAAAGCCATTAGCTGTTAGCTGATTAATTCGCTTCTTAAACATATAAGGATGTATGTTTTAAAATTTTTTATCTTTGTAAAAACAGAAAAATATGGAAACCTTAATTATC
>JALNZD010000068.1 GCA_023229505.1 Bacteroidales bacterium
CCAGACTAATGATTGATATCAAAGTATCATAAGTTGAACGGTCTACACTGCACGGGGCAACGCTTAAATTTAGTAAGTTATTCTTTGTACGGACTATATTGTTCTATATTTAGGGACTAATGACTACCTACTGACCACCTACTGACCACCTAATGACTACCTAATGACTATGCCTTCGGAACCGCCCAATGCACCACCTCCATCACCGGCTGGTAGAACATCGACTTCTCCTTAACCTGGGGCTTAATGATCTTTTCACCGGGATCGGTTTTCTCTATGATGAAAAGAAGGATGCTTACAAGAACAATGCCTTTTGCCAGCCCAAATACCGCGCCAAGAATCTTATTGAGCCATCCCATCGCTACTATGTCAATGAATTTCTCTATTATTTTTCCGATCAGGTAAACCACCAATATGACTGCAAGGAAAGTGACAATATAAGCAATGATCCTGAGGGTATTCTCTTTAAAAGAAAAATAGTCTTTTAAAAAGTCCCGGACATAGCCGGAGAAATAATATGCTGCTAAAATGCCGAGTATAAGGCCGATGAGGGAAGCCAATTCAATAATGAGACCTTTGCTGAAACCCCTGATACAAATCCAGACAACGGGAACAAGCAGGATAAAGTCGAGAAGGTTCATCGCTTGAGCCTTCTGGTTAGCTCTGTAGCAAAAATAAAGTCATTGAGGACCTGGTTATCCGTATTCAGGATTTCATGCCGGTTACCGCTCCACCAGATCTTTCCCTCGTGAATGAAGGCTATCTTTTCACCGATCATCAGCACGGAGTTCATATCATGGGTATTTACCACGGTAGTGATATTATATTCTTCCGTGATTTCTTTGATCAGTTCATCGATTACGCCGGAGGTAATAGGATCAAGGCCGGAGTTTGGCTCGTCGCAGAACAGGTATTTAGGATTCAGGGCGATGGCCCGGGCGATAGCTACCCGTTTGATCATCCCGCCGCTGAGTTCCGATGGCATCAGCTTATTCCGCCCTTCAAGGTTTACCCTCTCCAGGCAGAAGTTGACCCTGTCGAGCTTTTCAGCCATACTCTTTTGCGTAAACAAATTGAGGGGAAACATCACGTTTTGCTCGACAGTCAGGCTGTCGAACAACGCACCGCCCTGGAAAAGCATGCCGATTTCCTGCTGAAGTATGCGTCTTACACTGATACCCATCAGTGAAAAATTCCTGCCATCATAGATCACTTCACCTTCATCGGGCTCCAACAATCCAACCAGGCTTTTCATCAGCACGGTTTTGCCCGATCCGCTCTGGCCTATGATCAGGTTGGTCTTCCCCACTTCAAAAATGAAAGAGACATCGTCAAGGACTTTATTTTCCCCGAAAAATTTGGATAAGTGCCACGCCTCGATCATTACAACAGGATTTTGGTCAACAAAAGATTGAACAGGATGATCAGGATACTGCTTTGCACGACCGCTTTGGTGCTGGCATTCCCGACCTCGAGGGCGCCCCCTTTTATGATGTACCCGTTAAAGCCTGAAACGGTAACGATAATAAAGGCGAAGATAACCGTTTTGATAAGTGCATAACTGATGGTCCATGGGTCATACCATGCCTGGAGACCTTCAATATAAACGGTCATAGAGGCCAGGTTCATCAACAGGCAGGCAACCAGGCCACCGATCAGGCCGAGGAACATACTCATTACGATGAGTACCGGGTTGAATAGCACTGCGGCAACGAGTTTCGGCAATATCAGGAAATTGGCGCTATTGACCCCCATGGTCTGAAGCGCATCGATTTGCTCAGTAACCCGCATCGTGCCGATTTCGGAGGCAATACGGGAGCCGACCTTTCCGGCCAGGATCAGGCTGATCACGGTCGGGGCAAATTCGAGAATCATGGATTGTCTGACTGTAAAACCAATAATGATGGGGGAAACCAGGGGACTGTCGATGTTAAAGGCAACCTGCATCGTTAATACAGCACCCATAAACACGGATATGATCGCGACTATCCCCAGCGATTCCACGCCGATCTTCTGGAATTCGTTCATCAGCTGTCCCCAGAATACCCACCACTTGGCAGGCTTTCTGAAAACCTGGATCATCAGGAAGATGTATTTGCCGAGAAGGGTAACCATGCTCAAAGATACTAAAATAATCTCTTTTAATAGAAATGGGTTAATATGGCCAAATTAATAAAGTTGAGGTTCGAAATTAGTACATTTGCCGACAATTTTATTTTTCAGTTTGACGTTGATATAGTTCCGGCTAATAATTTGATTTATGGTGCGTTCCCGGTTTATCGGATTTTGCCTCATGCTGATCACCCTGGTGTTCATGGCTTCTGCCTGTGCATCAAACCGGCCGCCATACCGCCATTATAAACCAAAGAAGCCGGCTAAATGCGATTGCTCGCGCTGGGCGTACAACAATCAAGAGAGCATTTACTATCTGCAAAATAATGAAGAAAGACCTTCAGGATGGACTTAGGCCATATCTGCCGGATCGCAGCCTGGAAATTGTGATGGAATGGGTCAGCGGGCGCCGGATATTTATGCGGATTGCCCGGGGCCGCAGGACCAAATTAGGCGATTACCGTCCCCCGGTCAAAGATGATATCCACCGCATCTCGGTCAACGGCGACCTCAACCCCTATGAATTCCTGATCACACTGACCCACGAAATAGCCCACATGCTGATCTGGGAGAAGTATTCCAGAAGGCCAAGGCCCCACGGGATAGCATGGAAAAAGCAATATGCTTATATGCTGGGCTTATTAATAGAAAAAAATATTTTTCCGCTGGAAATCCAGTCGGTGATCAGTAAACAGGTTGACAATCCCAAAGCCAACAGCAAGATTAATACTGAACTGGTGAGGGCGCTTCATTCGCATAACCCTTTTCAGAGCTGTGTTTTCCTTGAAGATTTACCGTCCGGCGCTTTTTTCAGCCTCAACAACGGACGCAGGTTCCAAAAGCAGGAAAAACTCCGGAAATGGTACCGTTGCACCAGCCAGGATAACCATAAAGCGTATCGCATCAGTCCGGTGACTAAAGTAATTCCCGTGGAATTTTAAGTGATGTTTGTTAACTTTGTGATCTGGAACAGTGGAACGGTGATACGGTGAAAAAGTGTTAGAAAAGTAAAATTAGATACAGATAACCACTAACCAATAACCAATGACAAACAATTACTGCATCATCATGGCCGGGGGTGTCGGTGCCCGTTTCTGGCCTATGAGCCGGACGGCGCACCCCAAGCAGTTTATCGATATTCTTGGTACCGGAACCACCCTGATCCAGCAGACCTACCATCGGTTCATGGGGATTTGTCCCCCGGAAAATATGTTCGTCGTCACGTATGAACTTTACAAGGACCAGATACTGGAACAATTACCCGACCTGAACGAAGACCAGGTTTTGCTGGAACCCAGCCGGAGGAATACCGCCCCATGTATTGCCTATGCAGCCTGTAAGATCCTGAAGAAAAACCCTGATGCCAACCTGATCGTTGCGCCATCGGATCATTTGATCCTTAAGGAAGATATTTTCAAGGATAAGATCAGGACGGCCCTGAAAGCTGCCAAAGAGAACGATTGGCTCATCACGCTTGGCATCAAGCCATCCAGGCCGGATACCGGTTACGGGTATATCCAGTTCAACCGGATAGCATCCGATACAAGATATGCCGGCTTGCACAAAGTGAAGACCTTCACCGAAAAACCCAGCCATGAACTGGCGGTCACTTTCATTGAAAGCCGTGAATTTCTTTGGAATTCAGGTATCTTTATCTGGTCGCTGAAAAGCATCCTGAAAGCATTCCACGAGCATCTTCCCGAAATAGATAATCTTTTTAAAAAAGGAAAAGACAAATACTACACGGAACAGGAGACAAGATTTATCAGGGATACTTACACGGTTTGCAAAAGTATTTCCATCGACTACGGCATAATGGAAAAAGCCGGAAATGTCTTTGTCATCGAATCGGATTTCGGCTGGTCGGACCTGGGAACCTGGGGCTCTCTTCACGAGATCCACAGCAAAGATAAAAACCATAATGCCATCACTGGCAAAAATGTACTTACATATGATTCGCAGAACTGCATCATACACATGCCTTCCGACAAGCTGGTTGTCCTGCAGGGACTTGACGATTATATCGTCGTGGAAGATGATAATATCCTGCTGGTCTGCCGCAAAAAGGATGAACAACAACTTCGCCAGATCGTAAGCGATGTGAAGATGCAGAAGGGGGAGAAGTATGTATAGTTGACAGTTGACAGTTGACAGTTGACAGTCGGCAGTTTAACAGTTTAACAGTTTAACAATTTAACAATATTCAAGCTTTATGAAAAGGTTCATTTTACTATCAGTTCTTTCATTCATCCTTGCTTTCAACCTTACCCTGAGGGCAGATGAGGGGATGTGGATCCCCATGCTGGTCGAACGGCTGAATTACGCGGATATGCAAAAGCTCGGCCTGAAGCTGACACCTGAAGAAATTTACAGTGTCAACCAATCCTGTCTCAAGGACGCTATCGTCATTTTTGGCCGCGGTTGCACCGCGGAGATTATTTCCGACCAGGGCCTGCTGATTACCAATCATCATTGCGGCTATGGCCAGATCCAGGCGCACAGCGCCATCGAACACGATTACCTGAGCGATGGCTTCTGGGCCATGAGCCATGAAGAAGAACTGCCTAATCCAGGACTTACTGTCCAGTTCCTCATCCGGATCGAAGATGTGTCGGAAGCCATCAATAGCCAACTGACTGCTGAAATGACCGAAGAACAGAGGGGCGCCAAAATTACCGAGGTCGTTGATCCGTTGGTTAAAAAGGCTACTGACGGAACCATCTACAATGCCAGTGTCAGGAGTTTCTTTGGCGGTAATGAGTTCTATCTTTTTGTTTATGAGACTTACAAAGATGTCAGGCTGGTGGGAGCGCCGCCTTCATCCATAGGCAAATTCGGCGGAGATACCGATAACTGGATGTGGCCGCGCCATACCGGGGATTTTTCCATGTTCCGCGTATATGCCGGACCTGATGGCAATCCGGCGGAATATTCCAAAGATAACATCCCCATGAAACCCAAATATCACCTGCCCATATCGCTGGACGGCTACAAGGAAGGCGATTTTGCCATGATCCTCGGGTATCCCGGCGGCACCGACCGCTATCTTTCTTCCTTTGGGGTCGAGCTGGCCATCAATACTTCTAATCCCTCAGTTGTGAAAATCAGGCAGGAAAAGCTGGATATCATGAATGCGGAAATGGCAGTGAGCGATGAGGTAAGAATCAAATATGCTACTAAGTATGCACGGATCTCCAATTATTGGAAATATTATATCGGCCAGACCAAAGGCCTGAAACGGCTGGATGTTTTTGATAAGAAAGTGGCTATTGAAAATGAATTCCGGGCCTGGACTGATGGTAGCACAGATCGCAAAGCGAAATACGGGCAGGCGCTGACCGATATAGAAAACGCTTACAAGACTATTTCCCAATATGCTTTGGCCAACGTTTATTACCGGGAAGCAGCCCTTCGCGGGCCCGAGATCCTTGCCCTTGCCTCCACGTTTAAAAGCCTGGCCGATGAGTTAGCTAAAAAATCTCCTGATAAGGAAAAGATCGATAAGATTATTACCGGCCTGAAGGGACAGGCAATAACTTATTTCAAAGACTATTACCTGCCAATCGATCAGCAGACTTTCGCGGCCATGATGAAGATGTTTTATGAAGATGTCCCTGCGGCCCGGCAGCCGGAATTTTTGGCAAATATGGTAAAGAAATATAAAGGGGATTTTGAAGGGTACGCTGCCGGTGTTTTTGAAAAATCAATTTTCATTTCTCTGGAAAAGGCCAATGCTTTCCTGGATGATCCAAATTTGAAGACCTTGCAGAAAGACCCGGCATATAAGGCCTACCTGGCGTTTAGCGGAAAATACCTCGAAATTCAGAAAGCGACAACGGAAGCCAATACGATACTGGCCAAAGGAAACCGATTGTTCATCGCGGGTTTGCGTGAAATGAACCCCGGCCATAATTATGCCCCCGATGCCAATTCCACCATGAGGCTTACCTATGGCACAGTCCAGGGATACAAACCCGGCGATGGTGTTTACTATGATTATTATACAACCCTGGAAGGCGTGATGGAAAAAGATGATCCGGATAATAGTGATTTCATCGTACCTGATAAACTCAGAGCCCTGTATGAAGCAAAAGATTATGGGAGATATGGTGAAAACGGCGTGATGAAAACCTGCTTCCTGACTAACCACGACATCACCGGCGGCAATTCGGGCAGCCCCGTGATCGATCGCAATGGAGAACTTCTTGGCCTTGCATTCGACGGGAACTGGGAAGCCATGAGCGGCGACATCGCTTTCGAGCCCAACTACCAGCGCACGATAAGCGTCGACATCCGTTATGTATTGTTTATCATCGACAAATATGCCGGAGCCAAAAATCTTATCAATGAAATGTCACTCATAAAGAAAATAAAGGTTTTAAGAAAAGACGTTAAATCGATTGGGGTGACAATACCAGTAATGGAAAAAACGAAATAATAATGTTGAATGTTGAAGGTTGAATTTTAAATTCGGGTAATTTTAATAAGTCCCCAATTCAACCTTCAACCTTCAACATTCAACATTTATTTATTATGCAATCTATCTTCAAATCCTCCTCAGCGGTCATCGGTCAGATCGAAGAATTCCTCACCATCGTGGATGAAAGCAGCCTCGTCTTTGTGGAAGGTATCAGGAATTATTTGAAAGGGAACCGGGAGGAGTTTGTAAACGCGATGCAGAAGGCTGATGAAATGGAAGGCAAAGCCGATGCATTGCGCCGTTCTGTCGAGGATGCCCTCTACCGCCATTCCCTGATGCCTGAATTCCGTGGAGATATTCTGCACCTGCTCGAGAAACTGGATGACCTGATAGATATTGCAAAGGAAAACCTTCTCCAGTTTGATGTTGAGAGCCCTGATATTCCACCCGAAGTACATGAAGATTTCATCGATCTTGCCAAAACATCCATTAAAGCCGTAGAAGCCATTGTGCTTTCGGTACGGACCTTTTTCCGTGATCCCAGGTCGGTGAAGGACCTGCTGCCCAAGGTCTATTTTTACGAAGAAGAGGCCGACCGGGCGTCCAACGCGCTGAAGCGCAGGATTTACAAGGAAATTCCCGACCTTGACCTGAGCCGGAAGAATCATATCCGGTATTTTATCCATCAGGCCGAAAACCTGTCGGATGTATCCGAAGCCATAGCTGACATTGTAGCCATCCTGGCCATCAAGCGCACCAACTGAGATGATCTTCCTGTTCCTGACATCGGGGCTTTTCCTGGGCTGGTCGCTTGGAGCCAACGATGCATCCCATGTCTTTGGCGCCGCCGTGGGCACCCGGATGGTCCGGTTTCTGACTGCCGCCATCATCGCCTCTGTTTTTGTGATCCTCGGGGCAGTGATCCAGGGTGAAGGAGCCAGCAAAACCCTCGGCGAGCTGGGGAAAGTGGATGCTATCGCAGGAGCTTTCGCTGTTACTCTGGCTGCAGCAGTGACGGTTTTCCTGATGACCAGGTATGCTATTCCCGTTTCCTCCTCGCAGGCTGTCGTCGGTGCTATCTTAGGCTGGAACCTTTTCACCGGGAATCCTACGGATATGAGCACACTGGCGGCCATTACCAGCACCTGGGTGCTCAGTCCGGTGCTGGGAGCAGTTTTTGCCATCATCCTCTATCTCCTGGTCAAATTCATCACCACACGGATCAGGATCCACCTGCTTTACCTGGACGCATTGATCCGCATTGGGTTGATCATCGTCGGAGCATTTGGCGCTTACAGCTTAGGGGCGAATAATATTGCCAACGTGATGGGGGTATATGTTTCTGCCATTCCATTGAAAAGCATCAGTATTTTTGGCCTTTTCACCCTGAATGGGGCACAACAGCTTTTTTTCCTCGGAGGAGTGGCCATAGCGATAGGTATCCTCACTTATTCGCGCAGGACCATGCAGACCGTTGGCAATCATCTTATGAAGTTGACGGCAGAAGCAGCGATCGTTGTGGTCCTGGCCCAGTCGTTGGTGCTGTTCGTATTCTCTTCAGTTAGTCTGCAGCAGTTTTTAGTGAGTTTGGGTCTTCCGGCCATCCCGATGGTGCCCGTATCCAGTGCCCATGCCGTCATCGGGGCCATAATCGGTATTGGGTTGCTGAAAGGTGGCAGGGGCATCCGTTACCGCATCATGGGGCACGTAGCCGCCGGTTGGGTGGCAACACCCGTCATCGCCGGCTTGATCGCGTTCTTCCTGCTCTATGTGATGAAGCATGTGTTTCAGTTGCCAGTTTAACTCTATATTTGTAATTATCAAACCACTTCACTTATGTCGCAGGAAATCGAAAGGAAGTTTCTCGTCAAAGACAGCCGCTACCGGCAGCTTGGAAATTATCTTCACATACACCAGGGATTTTTGAGCACGGAAAAGGATCGCGTAGTCCGGGTGCGGGTGCATGGAAAGAAAGCTTTTCTCACCATAAAAGGCATTACGAAGGGCATTGCGCGTGCCGAGTATGAGTACAAGATTCCGATGGCCGATGCAAAATATATGCTTGAAAACCTTTGCATTCAACCAACCATTGAGAAGTACCGCTATAATGTGAATATCGAAGGATTTACCTGGGAGATTGATGAATTTACCGGGGAGAATGAAGGCTTGATTATTGCCGAGATCGAACTCAAAAGTGATGACCAGGCATTCCCGAAGCCGGAATGGATAGGAGAGGAAGTCACCGGCGATGTGCGGTATTATAATGCGAATTTAGTGAAGAAGCCGTTTAGGAGCTGGAAGTAGTTCGCATTTCGCGGTCGGCGGTCGGCGGTTTGCGGGATTGCATTATGACTTTAATTTTTCGGATCGAATTTTTCCGGGTATTTCATCATTGAACCCAGGATTCTGCCCACTCTTTCGTATTCATGAAATAATTCCCGGAAAGTGATATCATCCAAATATTCAAAATCCCTAGCCATTTTAAGCCAAATCAGAGTTTCAGAGCATTCTCCATCCGCATCTGATAACTTGGTTATGAAATGTTTAGGATAAATCCTCTTCCTATAAGCTTCAACAATATTAGCACAAACAGACCTTGAAGATCGCCTGATCTGGTTTGTTAAACCATACGTTTCGTCTTTTGGAAATGTTTTGGAACAGGTAAATATTTTCTTTGCCAACTCATAACTTAACTGGAATACGAATAAATCTTCGAATTTGCCCATATTCTTTTCTTTTCCAGTTAATCCGGAAAAGAATCAATATATACCCGGCTGTTGAAAATTATTATTGCGGAATTGAAAAAACCGCCACCCGCTGACCGCCGACCGCCGACCGCCGACCAATTCTCTCATTCATCTTGCACACAAATAAAAATTTAGTACTTTTGTTCCTTAATTGCAATGGTCTCGTGGCCGAGTGGCTAGGCAGCGGTCTGCAAAACCGCGTACAGCGGTTCGAATCCGCTCGAGACCTCGGTAAACAATGTTAAAACCCTGTAAGTAAAATGTTTACAGGGTTTCTTTTTTAGATAATGTAAAGTGAAATGTAAAGTAATCACTAAATTTCCGCTCTTTTCTCCCCCCAATTTTCCACCTCAAATCTCTCGAAAAATTTTCCGCCCATTCCATTCTCAATTCCAAAAAAGGTCGATAAATCAAAAAGGGCTGAATTTTGGGTGAAATTTTTCCCAGAATTTTTTTTGACGAAATGAACGCGCACGGATTTGACCCCCATATTTCTGGAGAAGGCGGGGGATAGGCGGCAGGACACAACGGGTGGGGGGGGTAGGTGCCAGCCCCTCGCCCCTTTCACCCTATTGAACTCACATTAACATTAACCACATTAACTTTATTCAATTTTTCAATAAAAAATCGTTTCGATTTGGAAAAGGGTCAAGTTTAAATCGTTTTTATCGTGTCATCAGAAAGGGCACCGAGAATAGTGTATACTACGAATTAATTCGTAGATAAATACCTTTAAAACGTATTACCGAAAATCTTCCCGCCACGCGGTATTTTCAGCGTATGGATATGCGCAAAAATCTATAAAAACAGGCGTTTTAATGCTCATAATACCGCTAATCACAGTACATCCTTTTATACACTATTCTAAAGCACGCCCCGTCAAGCCGACAATGCAATAAATCACGTCATTCACCTTCGATTCAAGGCTGTAGGACTTGTGATCCATCCGCACCAGTGGAATGACGTCGCAAACAATTCCGTCAACGTATGTTTCCCACATTTTTCGTTCCATATGAGGGCATAAATTAACGTTGCAAGGGTCTGTTATGTTAAAAATTGGGTTGAAAGGCATATCAAACAGGAATTGCAAATTTTCCTGCGTATATTCGATACCTGCTGCCTGAAACAAGCGGTGTTTCTTCAATAAAAGCCAGCGGTATTGTTGGGCGGATGTGGCTGTGCCACCATCAAGGTTTATCCTGTCGGTGAGCAAAATGATATCACGAATGGTCTTCCTGATTTGGGCTTCAGAGGGCATAATTTACGATTTGTTAAAATAAAAAAAGCACCATTGTTTGTGGTGCCTATTGTGGGGGTTAATCTCTTGGCGTTATGCGAAGTTACGAAATTTTTCGTGAAGTTTTACAAATGAGATAGGATTTCAATGGAAACTCTTGCCCTGTCTGCTTTTCGGTACGACTTTATCAGCATCTTTTAAAAATTCTTGCACTGCGCTGTAACATAATTCATATAATTCATACAAGGAAATAATATATACGACTTCCCCGCTTATATGATTGATTGTTAAAAATGCCTGATCTTTAGTTCCATTTTTAAAGGCTTGATTATTCATAACAATAACTGAATATTTCCCGATGACAGAATTATGGACAAGAAATGAGCGAAAACTTTTATACAGTTTCTTAATAAACTCCTGACTCAACTCCTGATTGAAATACTTACTATTTAAAATTTTAAAATGCTGCCAGCCTCCTTTTGAATTAATTGATTCAATTTTTTCATCAATTTTTATTTTAAATGTGTTATCACCTTTAAAATAACTACCTATCGCATCAATGATTGATAATAGTAAAATTGCCGCTGGATAGGAAAGACAACCACCAGAGTTTTCTTGCCATTCTTCCCGTGTTTTTCTGTATTCCACGCAGTATTTTGCTGCGGCTAAAGTATCATTTAATGATTCCTTTAGCATTGACGTGGGGCTTGTGTGTAGCGACATAAAATTGTCTTTTTAATTAATAATCCACAAAATAGGAATTATGAGATTATATAATTGAAATTGGAAAATGATATCTCAATACTCCCAATCCGCGTGGCTCATTGGCAAGTGGTTTAGTACTTCAATAATATAAATTTACTATATCAATACTCCGTTAAAAATTCATGCAGCTAATCTACCGATATTCAGGCACTCCTCATAGAGGCTTCTGTATTTTTCGCAACTCATGTCGAGGGCTAACTTTGAAAAAATAAAATCCGTTATAAACT
>JALNZD010000069.1 GCA_023229505.1 Bacteroidales bacterium
CAGCGTGGCTTTCATGAGACCGGTATAATCTAAGGAAGGTAAACGGTAACTGGCATACAATAACCCTGATGCAGAATGCACATGTATCCTTTTATCTTCTTCCAGATCGAATCGCCGGGCACCGAAATACCGGCCTTCGAACAACCGGGTTTCCGGCATTTCTATGCCACACTTTTTAGCCAGCAGGGAATATTCATATTCGGTTTTACCCACATTTACCGGATCAATCGAAGCCATGAATTTCACCAGCCAGGCATGGCCATCAATATTCACCAATACCTTGGGCCTGGCCCCACCCGAGGTGCCGGCTTTTTTTACCAGCTCATCCAGCGAACCCGAATAATCATCATTGAGTATTTTCTCAACTTCGGCCGCGTAAAAGTCGAGCTGATGCATTGTTTCTTCCCTTTCGAGGCTATAGTCCGGACGGAAGGTCAGGGCTCCCATCCCATTGCTTCCCACCAGGCAAAGCCGGTCCAGTACCGAAAGCCCGGCAGGATTAACTCCCTGGCTGATCAACCAGCGGTCGATCAGCAATCTGCCCCATCCATCAGGCAAACTATCATTAAATACTCCAAACAATCCATCGAAAGGCTCAGCCCTGGCTGTAAATACCCCGCCCTTAAGGGGCAGGTAAAAGGGCGAAATTGAAAAGCCAGTACTTATCCATGCCTGATCATACTCAAATAGACAATGCCGGTCGGGCGCCAGGGCAAGCCTCCCCACCCGGCTGCTTTCAAAGTAAACTTCAACTACCTGCACCGGCTTAAACATTCCGCTTCCCCCTTTGCCGCTTTTTCACTACTGAAGCTTTCATCACTTCATCGATGCTTTCGTATTGCCGTTTCGTGAACAACAATAAAAATTCCTCTGTGGCATCCAATACAACTGCCAGCATTAAAAGATGCCTGAGGGATATTTCATAACTGTTTTCAAAGCGTTTCAGGGTACCCAGGCTCACACCCGACTTTCCGGCCAGTGTCTGCTGGGTGAGGTTAAGCTCAAGCCGCCTCTCCCTCATCCTGAAAGCTAAGCCCATTGCAATGGCATGTGGGTTAAAAGCATCCAGCACAGAATCATTATCAGATACTATTTTAGACATTATTAGCTATTACGTTTATAACAGATAACATATTAAACAATATAAAGATAGACATTTTTTCTATCCCTATAGCATGTTTAAGCTTTTGATTAGATACAACTGGACGACTGGACGAATGCACGACTGCACGAGGGCACGATGGGGCGAGGGAGCGACTAGGCGATGGAGCGATGGAGCGAGTGGGCGAAGGGGCGAGGGAGCGAAGGGGCGAGGGGGCGAGGGAGCGATTTCAAAATGACCAATTGTCGGGATTCAGGCTGCAAGAAAGACTGCCGACTGACGACCGCGGGGAGGAGTTGAAGTGTTATAACATTCCGTGTGTTCTCAGTATTTCGGCCAGATCGGGGTGTTTTTTCGAGTACTCGCGAAGCATTGTTGTTAGGTTTCGACTATTTTCTTCGGCCTTCAATACTTGTTCTAAAGCTGGTTTCATAGCGGTACGGCGATCCCAAATCATGTAGCCGAGCATGAAAATGAAAAGGGTAATTAAGATGCCAAAACCCCAGTAAAAAAGTGTTTTTATGTCATCTATCTGCTTTTGTTGGTACATGAACTGTTTATCAATGCTTTCAAAATTCACCTCCATCCTGGCGTCGAGTGCACTTATTTTGGCTTCGGTAAGGATAGCGCGGTCTCGGTCGGCCAGCGTATAGGGCACTACAACCTGCTGCTCCTGTGCCAATGCCGGGAGACGAAGCAAGGAGAGGAATAACAGACTGACAAATACAAGTGGTTTCATATTTTATGAATTTAGTGCGAAAATACAAAAAAAATGGTTGCGTTCGCTCGTGCTATCTTCTTTTCGTTCCCTCGTGCAGTCGTGCAGTCGTGCAGTCGTCACATCTTTTGGTCCAGATTCTTCCCCGTCTCTATATGGTGAAAAGTTGGTAAAAATTCAGTCATCACCTGCACAATGGCTGCTTTGGAGAGTTCAGGACTATTCAGAACTGCATTTAGCTTGTTAATCATGGCATGTATTTCGTCCAGCGAACGGCGGGGAGCGTTTTTGATTACACCCAAGGCATGATAGGTTTCCATATCAAGCAGTTCGCCTTCGGTAAAAAATTCTTCATAAGCTTTCTCGCCCGATGTATCGGAACTGAAATAATAAACAGGCCAGTATTTGGTATCATGCGGCATGTAAGCGGCATATTCTTTTGCACCTTGCTCCGTATCAAACGGTATTACCTCCATGCCCATGGATTTAACAAAGGCTTCAGTGATATCTCTGAATGAGGTGAGTTGGTTTTCGTTGAGTTTCGGAAAGAATACTTCGCCTGTCATTCCCAGCATACATGCCAGCATGCAGATCTGTCCTGATTCGTCGGGCGAAACAAAGTAGCGCTTTACATCGGTAGGAACGGAAAAGGGCTGGCGTTTCATCATCCGGTTAATGAATCCGTCGAGCAGACTTCCGTTTGAGAAGGCTACATTGGCAAACCGGGCTGTGGTGACCGGGAAATAATTGGCATAAGCCATAATCATTTCTTCCATGATCTTTTTGCTGGCGCCCATGATGTTCACGGGGTTTGCAGCTTTGTCGGTGGAAACGCAGAAGAAATGCTGTGGTGGGTGTTGCCTGAGGAATGCAAGGAATTTCTCGGCGCGTATCACGTTGTTTTCGAGCAGCGCCGTTATGCTGTAATGGTCTTTTTCGCTGCGTACATGCTTATGCGCCGCGAAATTTGCCACAATATCAAATGGACCCTCGTTGGCAAACAGGCGGTAAAAAACGTCATCATTAAAATTGACGGGGTAGGTTTTATAATCCTCCGGCACATATCCGCCTAAGGTGCTTCGCAGGTCTCGTGTAAGCTCGGTAAGGCCGTTCTCGCTGATATCGACTACATACAGGCGCGAGGGTTTGTACTTTAATACCGCCCTGATATACGATGAGCCTATTGTTCCCGCTCCCCCGATAACAAGGACTGATTTACCGGAAATGGCCCGGGTAAGGGCTTCGTGATGCTGCGCTAAGTCGCGTTTGAAGAAACTTTCGCTGCGGTTAGTTATGTGTTGATGGATAAAGGTGTTTATGTCGATCATGGTTTGTGTGGGGATTGGGGAGTGTAAGGTTAAAGTGGGGCTTTTCCTTTATCCTTTAACCTTTACCCTTCTCTTCGGGTCTCTCCGGTAAATCTTTAAATACCTTGAAAACTAAATTGCTTTCAGGCGCAAATATAGCCCAGGCAGTGAGGAAAATCAACATAAAATCGGTATAAAAGGAGAGGTGATTTTGATACCAAAGTTCCAGCTCTCCTTTGTAGGGCGAAATATGTTTTCTATAGAACTCGTCCAATGGCATTATTGTATCAGACAATAGTTGCTCTTCATCTCTGAAGACAACTGAACCGATTCCGGTAAGGCCTGGCTTTACATTATTAATAATCAGCTTTACATGCTCCGGATAGGAGACAAAAGTTTTATCTACAAGAGGTCTGGGACCAACAATACTCATATCACCTATCAGGATATTGATCAATTGAGGCAGCTCATTGATTTTTGTATGCCTCAGGAATCCTCCCATTGGCATTATACGCGGATCCTTTTTGGTAGTGTGCAACCCGGTACCCAAGGAAGGGCTTGCTTTAAGCATGGTTGCGAATTTCCAGATATTAAAATCCCTGTTTTTGTAACCGATTCGTTTTTGGAAATAAAAGATATAATGTTCGCCGGTTAATAACAATCCGATACAAACCGGAATTAATAACGGGGAAAGAACAGTCAGTGCAATCAAAGCCAGAACAAAGTCGATGAGGCGCTTCAAAAAATGCTTGTACATATTATTTTATTTGAATAGTTTTTTGATGACGACTAGACGACGACACGACTGCACGACTGCACGACTGCACGACTGGACGACTGCACGACTGCACGATTAGAGTGTCCATTTTTCGGGTTTGTTGCTTATATTGATTAGCATGGCGATAATGTGCTCGTATTTATCGTATAGATCATTATGGGTTTTATGATCTATATAGCTGAAGGATTCAGATAGATCCAGCCATACCTGAGTTTCACCAGATTCTGATTCTGAATCAGATAATTTCAATATGAAATTTTTCGGATACCTGCGTTTGCGCCATGCTTCTGCGAGATTTGCACAAACCGACCTGGAACTGCGTCTGATCTGATCGGTTAATGAATACCTTTCTTCCCGAGGAAAGGATTTTGTGACTTCATGTATTTCCAATGCTGCTTCATAAGCAAGCTGATATACCTTTAAATCCTTATGAGATCTTATCTTATCCATAATTCAGGATTATTAAAGTCGTGTCGTCGTGTCGTCGTGTCATCGTAACGTCATGCAGTCGTGCAGTCGTGCAGTCGTGCAGTCGTCCCCTCGTGCAGTCGTGCAGTCGTGCAGTCGTCCCCTCGTGCAGTCGTCTAGTCGTGTATTTCTATTTCCGAAATGATTCAAGTGTTTTTTGCATCCCGTCAATGGCCGTAAAAGGCATTTTATCTATACCTATAGCATGTTTAATCTTTTGATTGGAAACAAGATATGATTCAGTTAATTTTCTTAATCGTTCACTGTTTAATGGGAGATGAAAGAAGTCTCCCACCCGGGCAATGGCTTTAATCGGTTTTACAGGAATACTCCAGATCTTAGCTTTTTTATTTTGTGACAATGCCATTAATCTTATTAGTTCATTGGTTGATAAAGCTTCATCATCAGCAACCTGGTAGATGCCTGGTTCAATATTTTTATCAATCAACTGTTGAACTACGAACAAAATATTATCGATGGAGCAGAATGATCTTTTATTCTCAAAAGCTCCCAGTGGCCATGGAATACCTTTTTGCTGTAGTTTATATAGAAGATTGAGATTTCCTTTGTTCCCAGGACCATGGATCATACAAGGTCTTAAAATATATACCTTTTTATCAACGTGTTCTTGTTCTTTCGCACTATCGTGCCCTCGTGCCGTCGCTCCCTCGCTCCCTCGCTCCCTCGCCCCATCGTGCCCTCGTGCTGTCGTGCCGTCGTGTTCTTCTTTCCACTTCTCCAATTCATTTAAAATATATTTTTCTGCCTCTAATTTAGATTTGCCGTAAGGAGTCTGTGGGCTTGGCAATACTTCTTCTGTAAGCTGATCACCGGTTACAGAATCTGCTACCGCCTTTACAGAACTAAAAAAAATAAATTTGGAAGCGGATGATTTTAATAAATGTTGAAATATTTTTTGGGTAAGACCTACGTTAATGTTAAAATAGGATTGTTCATCTGTGCTATTTTTAGTATCGTGGGCTTTGCCGGCCAAATGAATGATAGTATCGACTGTACTCCAATCCACTTTCTCCAAATCATTCCACGAATAGTAATCATCGAACAGGTGATTTGCAGGTTCGTTGATATCAACGGCAATAATACGGAGTTTAAACCGTGTTTTAAGAACTTTTGAAAGGTTGTTTCCTACAAAACCAAATGCACCGGTAATAAGAATGGTCATTTAATTTGATTTAAAACGCTATTATTAATTTTTCTTCTTTCACGATCAAAGAACCATCCATATTTATTAAAGTAAATAATTGCAGATTTTATAAATATTTTAAATAGTCTGAAACTCGTGGCTGCACCTCTTTCGTGAGCATGAATTATACTGACAGTTGGATAATAAATTGTTTTATACGTGGAATGGATTCTTCGAGATAAATCAAAGTCTTCAAAATACATAAAAAATATTTCATCATATAATCCAACTTTTTTTAATGCTTCAATTCTGAATAGACTAAAACAACCCGAAATAATTGGGACATTGAGTTCTTCTTCGAGATAATTCTCTAAAGTGTATTCTTCATTTTTTAAATAAAATATTTTTTTTAATGGTCTAATAACTCGAATTAAAAGGTTAAACGGCGTTGGCAATAGTTTTGGTAAGAATTGTACACTTCCATCTATGTTTAAAATTTTGGGCATAATCAAACCAATATCAGGATTTTTCTCCATCTTTTGGAGTAATGCTTTTAAAACAGATGTATCAAAACAAATATCAGAATTTAATACCAAGTGATATCTTACTCCATCATTTATCGATTTTTGAATAGCCAGATTGTGACCTGCTCCATAACCGAGATTCTTTCCAGTGAATATATAGTTGGCATCACAAATTTCGAATGCATTGTTCCTTAAAGGTGAATTATCTACCAAATATATTTGATTTATACAAGCGTTTATTTTCAGGGCTTTTACTAAATTGGCAATTAGGGCAAATTCGGAGTTAAAAAGAACTATTGAAATATTTAGATTTTTTCCCATTTCTGTGCTCAAAATTAAACTTTTTTTTCGGGTAGCCTATTGTGACGTCTGTCAACATTCATATGACGGATAAAGTCTTTTCAGTTTGATGTGTGCCTTTTCCGTTGCGAACAGCCGGTTAATATTCTTGTTGAACCCATTGGGAGCCTGCTCCCAGGCTCCAACTTCATCCCGGACTTGTTAAATTGAGTCTATTCTCCGTCCTAAACATTGATTATTCAATACAATAATTTTAATCTCAGCCATATTCAGCCAGCTCCCATGTTTCGGAGTATATACAAACTCAAATCGATCCAAAATCCGTTTTGCTTCTGCCGGTTCAAATCGATCGAACTTGACTCCTCGGCTACGTGTGTCATTTTAAGGAAAAGATTTTGATTAGAGATTTTGATGGGTTCTATTCTTCCTTAATAATTTGACGGAAGAAGTTCTTCGAGGCGATTAGCTTTCCAATCCGGAATAACAGAGAGAAAATGAATAAGCCACTGCCAGGAATCGACCCCGTTAATTTTGCAAGAACCCAATAATGAATATATCATGGTTGCGTGCTGGGCAGCATCGTGGTTTTCGGCAGAAAGATGGGTTTCATGGGTTGACAGGTTTGAATATAAGCTCTATGAAATATTCAATTTTATTCTCAATAATGATCACTGATTTTTTTTCGCTGTCTTTTTGCGAGGTAACCTTAAGGATCGCGTTTTTAAGAGAAGAAGGTTGGTAGGGGTTGAATTTAGCAGTCGGGATGATGGTTTCTTTAGAATAGGGAAGATCGGCTGCAATGACCTTGCAATTCTGTTGAATAGCTTCTATCAATGGCAGACCGAAACTTTCGTTTAAAGAGGGGTAAACTAAATATTCGGATGATCGATATAGCGTTAACAATTCTCTTTGGGTGATGATACCATGGTTTAGGATTTTCAATCCTTTGGCTTTTAAATTAGAGATCAACTTGATTAGTTTATAATCCGTTTCGGGAATTGTCAAATGGAGTTCAAAATTATGGCCTTCCTGGTGGAGGAGTTCCCATGTTTTAAGGAGGACAAAATGATTTTTATGGCTAAGGCCTGTGCTCGGGAATATAAACGAATTAGGGCTCTTGGTACTTATTAAAGGATTTATTTGTTCCGACAAACAGAAAAAAGGAAGTACTTCCACATTCGTACTCGGAATTCTCAGCTTTGTCATCAGAAGCTCCTTCATAAACACTGTTTGAACAATCCATATTTTTGAATTATTTCTTAAGAAAAAAATAAATTGTCTTTTAAGATAGAGAAGAATTCTCGATTTGAAAGGAAGGTACCGGCAGTCCTGCAGTAGGAGGACATTATGAAACAGTGTATATGACGGTATTGATAAAGGAATCGGAGGAGGGATATTGCTGAAACACAAAACCCCGGAGAAATCATTTTTATGCTGTAGATAAAACTGTTTCCGGTTTACTAACGTGGATTCAAGAAAAGTTATTTTCGGTTCTAAGAAATAGGAAAAATAATTTTCGGTACGTTTATCCAATAAGAAAAATGAGGTTATTCCACGTTGCGCGAGTTCTTTATAAAGGTATTTCAGTAAGGTTAAACCACCTGGTGAATTAAGATATAGAGCATCGACTAATAACATTTTAACATCATAAATAAATTTATATACCCTTCGGCAACTGTAATTACATAATTCTATGAAAATCAGAATTGATAAAAATACCCTTATAAGGTAAAAATAAATCTGGATAGGGAGATATTGATTGAAAAAAGAAAAAGAAAGAAAATACTAGTAGTATAAAAATTATAGCAACTTTATTTTCTTTTCTTTTAAATATTAATATTTGTGAGGAAATAAGCAAGGGTTCCATTATATTAAAAAATAAGCTACCTCTACTTATCATTACTAAAAGTGAATTTGCAAATATAAAATAAATCAATATTCCAAGGGTATACCCATTGAACATTATATTGTAGTATGGTAATTTCTCACTTAATGTTTTTCGATTGTAAGAAAATATTGAAAATAAAATTAATCTTTTTATTAAGCCAATGATCGTAGGTTTTCCTCCAGAAAAAGTATCTTTAGCATTATCTAAATAGAATGATGTTTTTGCACTTACCAAATCTCCCATGAAATGACCAAGATATGAAAATGCTTGAGTGGAAATTTGCGTATTCCCAATTATATATATGATAATCGAAATTCCCAGAAAAGAAATTAGCATAGATGGTTTAATCTTAAAGTTTATAAAGTAATAAGTGATAAAAAGAAAAGAACTTAGGTGAAAACTTGCAGCTAAAAAAATAAACAGAAAAAAATAAATTGTTTTTTTTTCTATTACGTATCTTAATGCATAAATGCATATAGCTAATGCTATTAACTGTCTATTGGAACCCATCACTCCCATTGATAATGTATAGAACAACATTAACGACAAGTACAAGTAAGGAGAATAGCGCTGGAAACTTTTAAATATTAGATAGTAATAAATTATAGCGTGTATTAAAAGGAAGTATGAATAATCTGAAAATATTAACGTTGCTAACCATACAAATAAGTTATATCCGTATTCAACCTCAGTATGTAGAAGAGAATTTGGAGTAGCATTATTAATCGATTCGAAATGGCGTAAATATGTAGACCAATCGGTTCCCGTTTCCCAACGTAAGCCTACCTGTATAACTAGAAGAAGATAAACTATAATAGACATCCATCTTCTGGTATTAAATGCTAAAGTATAGTTAACATCTATTATAGAAAAAATAAATAATAAAAGTATAGTAGAAATATAAAGCGTCATGAAATACTATTAAAATATAAATTTCTTAATTTGGCCAAAACGATGTAATTTGAAAATTTCGAATTATAATATTCACGATAATTTTCATTGTGAATATTTATTGTACTGTTAAGAGAATTGATAATATTGTCGACTGTGTTTTCGAATAAGTAAGCATCGGAAATTATTACCTCGGGTACTGCACACTTGTTTGATGCAATTACTGGTTTGTTAAAAAGATACCCTTCAATAACAGGTAATCCAAATCCTTCGCCATATTCGGCAATCATCAGCACTATATCACAATTTGAATATAAATTTAGAAGCTCCGCGTCACTGACATACCCGAGCATTTCAATATTTTTTAGTTGTCTTTTTTGGATTTCCTTTTGATAATGCTCCAATAGGGGTCCCTTGCCTGCAACTGTGAACTTATAATCTTTTTCACGTAATTGTTCTGCAACTTGCAATAATAAATCAAACCTGGCCCTTTCTTCTATGCTTCGAATAATTAAAATTGAATTTCTATTTAGCTTATTTTGATGTAATTCACATAAAGGAACAAGTGGTTCAAAATGAGAAGTGTTTGGGATAATTACGAAATTCCTACGATTGCCAAACAAAGTTTGTTCTTTAGTATAGTTGGAAATGAAATGAATCAAAGAACATCTGAAGTAGAGTAGCAATTCAATGTTTCGAATTAGCAAAATAAATTTATGTTTCTTGATTTTGTTTAAATAGTATAGACCATCATGAATAGTTAATATATCCGTCTTAAAAATAGAAAAAAACGAGAACATCGGATTGTGAGAATGAATAATAAATTTATTTTTTCTTCTTAATTTGATTAAAACTAAGTTTAAGATTAGCGGCCAATACCAACAATGTTTTATTGAAATGCAAGCAAATTTATTACTCTTATATGCTGTTGTGTTTGAACCCCAATGAAGATAATATATGCGGTCGAAATCAAAAGCTTTTGATTGGAACTCGATGACATTTTCAACACCTCGTTTGTGTTCAAAAAAGCTATTAAACCCCAAGTATAATACAACATGTTTTATTATTGTTTTCTGTTTGTTTAATAACATATTTTTTAAGGTTTCAATAGCTTTCTTAAGGTTGATAATATAAAATCATTAATGCTAGTGTCATGTCAATGATCATATGACGGATAAAGTCTTTTTAGCTTAATTCGTGCATCCTTCATGGTAAACTGCCAGTTAATCTTCTGTTTAAATCCGTTCCTGGCTGTTTCCCAAGCTTCGACTTCATCTGCTACTTTTTCAATTGTGTTTATGCGACGCCCTAAACACTGGCTATTTACTACATTTAACTCTATTTCTGCCATATTCAACCAGCTACCATGCTTTGGTGTGTAAACAAATTCATAACAGTCCAATATCCTTTTGGCTTCAGCCGGTTCAAATCTCTCATACAATGCACCTGCCGTATGAGTTGCAAGGTTATCCATAACCAGTGTTATTTTATCAGCTTTCGGATAAAGCTGATCTGCTATTTCTTTGATGAACTCTGCCCAGTCGACTTTGCACTTCTTTTGAGTGATTTTCACCTTTCGAAACCCTGCTAACGGTTCATTAACCATAAAGATATTGCAAACTACAAATCGTTCATATTCATAATCACACATTCGATCATGCCCCTTGCCCATTGGAATAGGAACACGGGTTTCACCAATCAATTGTTTTGGCGATTCATCCATGCAAACAACTGGTCTCTCTGGATTATACGGTCTTTTATACACATCCAGTACCTGTTCCATGGCAGCAACAAACTCCCCGCTTCTCTCTACCGGGATTACCCACCCTTTGATTCGCCAAGGCTTAAGTTCGTTTTTTTTAACGTCCTACGGATCGTTTCGTGTGATATACTCTCTGTAACCCGAAGTTCAACCAACTGACCAGCAAGCAGTCGCAGAGACCATCGGGCAAATCCTTTTGGCGGCTCACCGCAGACAAGGGCAATCAAGTGGGCTTCCATATCTCCGTCAACCAGTTTGTCATATATACGTGAAGTGGGAGCCATTTTTAATGATGCTTCAAATCCTTCTTCAACGAACCGTTTCTTAACCCGATCAATGGTGCGCATTCCAATTTTTAACACCTTGCATATCTCCTCATTCGTTTGTCTTTGTTTACTACTCCCCATTCTTTAGACCACGATTTTGCTTTTCTTAATTGAATTTATTAATTCTATTTGTATTGATATTGCTGTTAATTTCGGGAAATAACTCGAAGAGTTATTCTCGATATTAAC
>JALNZD010000070.1 GCA_023229505.1 Bacteroidales bacterium
TTGTTGATAAAGTGTCCACTACATTTTTTGAAAATAAAAGAATTCCATTTTTGTGTACACTGAATATCAATTAGTTGTGAAATTCAAATAGTTAAAAAAGGCAAACAAGTGTCAAAGTCGGGAATTACATAACAAAATAAATACATACTTGATTGTTAGAAAAACAAAAAACGATCAACTGGAAAATCAGTTCCCCGAACGGGCATTTTTTGGCGCTGAGTGTTTTTCATACCTTTGCCTTTTCATTTATATTAACAGAAAGTAAGATGGTACATAATTTTCAACCAACAGCGTATCATTTGCAATCGCTGGTTACCGGAAGGGATTTTGAAGATGCCGGATGGATGTTGGAAGCCCCCGGAGAAGATAAACCTTCGCTGCTGCAGACAGTGTACACCCAGGATCAGTTACAGGTGAAAGATGATGGCTTAGGCCTGTATAAATTTGTTGAATGGTTACCCGTGAAGCGCTTTTTGAATGGTTCATCATCTCCGGTAACATATAAAAGTGAAAAATTAGCTTCCAGTTTAGGCTTGACAAATCTGTACATCACATTCAGCGGCTGGTGGCCTGAGAAAGGGGCGACTATGAAAACCTGCTCTTTCAAGGAAACCGAGGCCTACTCTGTATGTGCGCGGCTACAGGAAAATTCTGGTAAAGTTTTGGTAGTTGCTTCTGCGGGAAATACGGCCCGCTCCTTTGCCCGCGTTTGTTCCGATAACAATATTCCCCTTTTACTGTGTGTCCCGGAAGATAACCTGGATGCCCTATGGTTTGATGAGAAGATCAATGATTGTGTCAAGGTCATTGCCTCGCGAAAGGGAAGTGATTACTTTGATGCTATACACCTATCAAACCTTGCATGTAAACTGGAGAAATTCCTTCCGGAAGGTGGTGCTAAAAATGTTGCCCGCCGCGATGGGATGGCTACAACAGTGCTCTCAGCCGTTACCACAATCGGCCGCATACCTGGCTATTATTTTCAGGCTGTTGGGAGCGGAACGGGCGCCATTGCTGCCTGGGAAGCTGACAAACGCTTTATAAAAGATGGTCGATACGGGAATAATAAGATGAAACTCATGGTTTCGCAGAACGCCCCTTTCTTACCTATTTATAACGCCTGGAAAGCCGGTTCACGGGAATTGTTGCCGCTCGATGATGATCTTGCCCGCAGGTATGTCGAGGAAATTTGGGCCAAAGTTTTATCTAACCGAAAACCTCCGTATTCAATATCGGGCGGTTTGTTCGATGCACTGAAGGATTCAGGTGGTGATGTATTATTGGTACCCAATAAGGAAGCCTTCTCAGCCGGAGAACTTTTTCTTGAAATTGAAGGGATAGACCTTCATCCGGCCGCTGCAGTGGCAACAGCTTCACTGATTAATGCCTGCCGTGAAAAAAAGGTGGAAAAAGATGCAGTGATCATGCTCAATATCACCGGGGGCGGGGAGGAGCGGTTCAAGAGAGGCCGGCAATTAAACTACCTGAAACCATCCGTCGTTTTCGACATTAATCCATCGTTGGACGATGTTAAAGTGAAGCTAGGTTCTCTGTTTGCAGATCACTAATTAGATGCAATACTAATCCAATAGTTTCAATTTTCAACTTTCAACTTTCAATTATTACTCATCGTCATTCTTCAGTTTGAACCTGAACCCCAGGTTTGCATAAAACGACTGCATTTTAGCTTCGATTGAATCATCCTTGAACTGGGGCGTCAGGCCCCATCCATAACTGACATCAAGGAAAAGAAACCAGATGTTCAACCCGGCACCGGCAGCGATATCGAACTGTGGACTTTTCAGGTCTGCTTTAACCAGGGGATAACTGTTTTCCTTGACATTAACCGGAATAAACATCGATGGCCCTAAAAATATTCTTAGGCTGGCAAAGTTTGAATTTTTCCCAATAAGCTTAAAACCAAAATTAACCGGGATTCTTATAAAGCTTGTATTATAGGTAAATACAGATTTTTCCGTATTTGCCGGGGTAAAAGATTGGTTCATTTTGTTGTAGAAAATACCCGGCTCGACATACATATTTCTGCCGATAGCAAGGCTTGCACCAATCTGAAATCCTGCGCGGCCATTAGCAATCAGGCTGTCAGGATCAGTTTTAAAACTTGGATTACTGTCGAAACGGGCGGCATTGATCCCGATTGCAGGTTTGAGCTCAAGCTGGGCAAAGCTGGCAGATACAAAAGAGCTTAGAAGGATTGTAAAAATGATGATCTTTTTCATATTTCACGGATTGAAAATATTATTGACAAAGATTATGAAAAATATTCGAAACAGAGATACATGATATTTGATATTCGAAGTTAATGACAACCTTATAACAACTTTATGACAACCTTATGACTATTTAATGACCACCTGATACAGGTAGAGGTACTGAGAGGAAATTTTAAAAAATGGCCTGAAATTTGATATATATTCAGGCAACTTTTAATGAGAGTTAAAGTCTTATTATTATGAAATTCAAACTAATTCATTATATGAAACCATTTATCGCCCTGTTCCTGCTTGTTTTCATGATTTCAGCAGTTTCCTGCAAAAAAGACCCGGAAGGGCCAAAACAACCAAAACCCATATATCTCCCCGAAAAAGCCGGTGAAGTTATTGCCGGTAGCAATGGCTTTGGCATCGATCTCTTCCGGGTTACGGCTTTACAAGAGGATGGCAACCTGATGCTTTCGCCGCTCAGCGCCGGCACGGCCCTTACCATGCTGCTCAATGGCTGCAATTCCCAGACTTATGTGCAGATCAGGGATATGCTGGGGTATGAAGGATTGACCCTTGATGAGATTAACAGTACTTACCGAAGTCTTATTGAGCAGTTGCTTGCTGTGGACCCTGAAGTTCAGCTTGCCCTGGCTAATGCAGTCTGGTACCGGCAGGATTTTTTAGTGAAGCAAACTTTCCTGGAGGTGATGGACAGCTCCTTTGAATCACAGATCGGAGCACTGGATTTCAGTCAGCCTTCAGCGCTTGAAACAATTAACAAATGGGCGAGCGACAATACCAATGGTAAGATTCCGAAAGTGCTTGAGGAAATTGAACCTGATATGGTTATGTTGCTGATGAATGCGCTGTATTTCAAAGGGACATGGACCTATCAGTTTGAAACAAACCAGACAGCAATCGCTCCCTTCCACCTTGAAAACGGAAGCGCCGTTAATGTCGATATGATGAGAAGCCTTATTCCGGTGAAAATGTATTCGGGCAACGGCGCTGCTGCAGTTGAACTCCCTTACGGCCGCCAGAATTTCTCGATGGTGATCATACTTCCTGATAATTCATTAGGAGAATATCTTACGGATTTTGACAAAGCGGATTGGAGTAGTATAACTGCCGCTTTGGATGCTATAACGGAGCCTGGGGAAGCTGAAATGATCGTGCCGAAATTTAAATTCGATTATGAGAAATACCTGAACGATCAGTTGAAAACACTTGGAATGATGGATGCTTTTGATCCATACCTGGCAGATCTTTCCGGCATTTCCGATGCGGATATTTACGTGGATTTTGTAAAACAGAATACTTATGTTGATGTGAACGAAGAAGGAACGGAAGCGGCCGCGGTTACAACGATCGGTATCAAGGAAGTAAGCATGCCGCCTTCATTTACCGTTGACAAGCCGTTCATTTTCGCGATAAGGGAAAGGACAACGAATACATTGCTGTTTATAGGTAAGGTTGAGAATCCGACATATTAAAAAAGTTTCTCGCTGATTTTCGCAGATTAAAGACGAAGATTCACACAGATCACTATATGAATGCAGCATCAATAACCATCTTCACCTTGATTTTATTGGTCATGTTTACAGCATGCGAAAAAAAAGAAGATTATATGGGTGAAGGTGTTATTACAGGATTTGACCCCAGGGACTGTGCATGCTGCGGAGGATTGCTGATCAACCTGAACAGCAGTTTCACTGAATTGATTACTGATAGCACTTACCAGGTCGATCATGTCCCGGGGAATTTCAACATTGATGTGAATACGGTTTTCCCGGTTCTCATCAGGTTGGATTATGAAAGGACAAATGCCCTTTGTGGCAAAACGATCGATATTATCAGGTTTGAAATAAAATAATCAAGCTCCCCGGATCATCAATTCTTCCATCTTTTTCGATAGTTCCCAGAGGACAATCCCTGCACTGATAGCAACGTTGAACGAATGTTTCGTGCCAAATTGCGGGATTTCTATGCAGCCATCAACAAGAGGAAGCAATCCTTCCTTTACCCCAAAAACTTCGTGGCCAAATATGAGGGCGATTTTCGACCCTAATTCAGGCTGAAACTGCTCCAGCGGAATGCTTTCATCAACCTGCTCAATAGCATAAACCATGAAACCTTCTTCTTTTAACAAACTGACCGCTGCTGCAACATCCTGGAAGTATTTCCATTCCACTGATTCCGTAGCTCCCAGGGCGGTTTTGGAAATATCCTTGTGTGGCGGCCTCGCTGAAATGCCGCAAATATAAATGCCGGAAACCCGGAACGCATCGGCAGTCCTGAAAATCGATCCCACATTATAAGCGCTGCGCACATCATCCAACACGATAATAACCGGCATCTTATCAGAGTTTTTGAACTCTTCGGCCGACAGTCGGT
This sequence comes from Bacteroidales bacterium, assembly GCA_023229505.1. NCBI lineage: Bacteria > Pseudomonadati > Bacteroidota > Bacteroidia > Bacteroidales > Bacteroidales bacterium. Next base: position 4,620 of record JALNZD010000070.1, read on the forward strand.
TAAGTTGAGCCATTGACAGCTTTTTCATAGAATGCTAAATTAATCTTATTTTTGCTTTACCCAAAGAATCCTCATTTTGAGCAACGATCCCGATATCATTGACACCCCGTTGATGCGGCAATATGCCACCATCAAGGCCAAATACCCGGATGCACTTCTGCTATTCCGCGTGGGTGATTTTTATGAAACCTTCGGTGAGGATGCGGTCAAAACATCAAAAATACTGGGTATCGTGCTTACCAGGCGTGCTAATGGCGCGGCTTCCTATGTCGACCTGGCCGGGTTTCCCTATCACGCCCTCGATACCTACCTGCCTAAACTGGTCAGGGCCGGACAACGGGTAGCAATTTGTGATCAGCTTGAAGACCCTAAACTGACCAAGAAGATTGTTAAACGGGGTGTAACGGAACTGGTTACACCCGGGGTTTCTTACAACGATAAGGTACTGGATCATAAGGAGAATAATTTCCTTTGCAGCCTGCAGTTGGGAGATAAGGTCTCCGGCATCGCTTTTCTCGACATTTCAACCGGTGAATTTTATGCCGCCCAGGGTAATAATGATTATATCGATAAGCTTTTGCAGGGTTTCAAGCCCAGTGAGGTTATAATCCAGAAAAGCAAGCGGGAGCGTTTCCAGCAGCTTTTCGGGAACAAATTTTACACTTATACTTTTGATGACTGGGTATTTACGGAAGATTTCGCGAAAGATATCCTGACTGCCCATTTCGGCACCACTTCGCTGAAAGGCTTCGGCGTGGAGGATATGCCCCATGCGGTGGTGGCCGCAGGCGGTGCTTTCCATTACCTGGCTGAAACGCACCACGATAAAATCCGGCATATCGTCAAAATTTCCCGGATTGAAGAAGACAAATATGTCTGGCTCGACCGGTTCACGGTACGCAACCTGGAACTGGTCAGCTCGATCAACGAGAAGGGCAGGACCCTCATGGACGTGATCGACCGGACGCTGACACCGATGGGATCAAGGATGATGAGGCGGTGGATCGTTCTGCCGCTCAAGGAACGCAAGCCCATTGAAGAAAGGCTGGATATCGTGGAATTCCTGATGAAGCATAACGAGTTTGCTGAAACCCTGAGTAAGCAATTTAAGCTGACCGGGGACCTGGAACGGCTCATCTCGAAGGTTGCAGTGAGCAGGATTACGCCGCGCGAAGTAGTACAATTTAAAAGAGCCCTTTATGCCGCTGAAGAGATTAAGAATATATGCGAAAGGACCGGACATGCTGCCCTTCAGAAGATTAGCGAGCAGTTGAACCCCTGCAAGATAATACGTGACCGCATCGAAAACGAAATTCAGGACGATCCGCCTACCGCGGTAAGCAAAGGAGGTGTGATGAAGAACGGGGTTTCGCCCGAATTGGATGAACTGAGGGGATTGCTTTTTTCCGGGAAAGATTATCTTCAGAAGCTACAACAGCGGGAGATTGCCCGCACCGGGATCACTTCGCTGAAGGTGGGCTATAATAACATCTTCGGCTATTATCTTGAAGTAACCAATTCACATAAAGACAAGGTTCCTTCAGAATGGAACCGCAAACAGACGCTGGTCGGCGCGGAACGTTACATCACCGAAGAGCTGAAGGATTACGAACAGAAGATACTCGGGGCGGAAGAAAAGATCCTCGTCCTTGAAAGCCGCTTGTACGATGAACTGATCCAGGACCTGGCCGATTACATCCGCCCGGTGCAGCTAAATGCCAACTGGATAGCCCATCTCGACTGCCTGCTGTCCTTTGCCGTCATTGCCAAAGAAAATAATTACCGCCGTCCTGAGATCAACGACAGTTTTGAAATCGAGATCAAAGAGGGCCGCCACCCGGTCATTGAACTAGAATTACCGTTAGGGGAGAAATATGTTTCCAACGACATCAGTCTTGATCACGAAAAGCAGCAGATCATCATCATCACAGGGCCAAACATGTCGGGTAAATCGGCTTTATTGCGCCAGGCGGCACTGATTGTGCTGATGGCCCAGTTAGGCTCTTTCGTCCCGGCAGAGGAGGCGAAGATCGGGTTAGTCGACAAGATATTCACCCGTGTCGGGGCATCGGATAATATCTCTTCCGGGGAATCGACATTCATGGTGGAGATGAACGAAACTGCCAGCATCCTCAACAATATAAGCACCCGCAGCCTGATCCTGCTTGACGAAATTGGCCGTGGCACCAGCACATACGACGGCATTTCGATCGCCTGGGCGATCACCGAATTTCTTCACGAGCACCCTGCATACCGGCCCAAAGTGCTCTTTGCCACACATTACCATGAGCTGAACGAGATGGCTGCCACACACAAGCGGATACGGAACTACCATATATCGGTTAAAGAGATTGGCAACCAGGTGATCTTCCTGCGCAAATTATGCAAGGGAGGCAGTGAGCATAGCTTCGGTATCCATGTGGCCCGCATGGCCGGCATGCCGCCGAAGGTCATCGAAAGGGCCAATGAATTACTCAAACTGCTGGAGCGTTCTCATAGCAACGACGAACTGGCAAAGATGGCCAAAGAGCTCGCCACAACCGATAAAGACCAATTCCAGCTTTCCTTTATTCAGCTTGATGATCCTCTTTTGGAACAGATCAAGCAGGATATCCTGCACACCGATATCGACAATCTTACACCTCTCGAAGCGCTGATGAAGCTGCATACGATCAGGAAACGGCTTGGAGGAACAGAGACATGAAAAATCGTCTATCGTCCTTATTGATCCAATAGCGTATAAAGCTCTTTCAAGTCAGGGGATAAGATGACTTCAGTTCTGCGATTGCCGGCACGTCCTTCAGCTGTTTCATTCGTTTTTACGGGGTGAAATTCTCCTCTGCCTGATGCCGTGATACGATTCGAATCAAAGCCATTGTCTTTTGTCAAAATACGTACAATGGATGTGGCTCTTGCTGTGCTGAGATCCCAATTATCTTCAAATAGATTTGTTTTAATGGGGACATTATCCGTATGGCCTTCAATCATCACAGTGATGTCTTTGGTACTGTTAAGCACCTTGGCAAGAGATTTGAGCGCTTCTTTTCCTTGAGGATTAACCACATCGCTACCCGATTTGAACAGCAATTTTTCTTCGAGCGAAACATAAACGTTTCCGTCTTTAATGTAAACGTATAGCTCATCAGTTTTATAATTCATCAGCGCATCGGCTATTGAATTTTTAAGCTTGGTCATCACCCCGATAGCTATCAGGATAGAGGGCTTTTTCATTTAAACGATTTGAATCGCTAAAGTGCCATTTTGATTGTACATATGATTTATATTAGTTTGTGAATATTATTCTTTATGCTTCTCCTTATTGTTTTTTGGTTTCCCGAATCACAATCTCAAGCAGGGCATGACGCTTTTTGGCATCCTGAATCAGGGAATCAGCGTTATCCTGACCGATAGCAAAACAGGTCTTGATTGTTTCGCGGATTTGCATACCCTCTTGCAGTAGTTCTTCGGGCATCAATCGCTCAAATTGTTCATGATATTTCCCTGTTAGCAAATCATCAATAGAGGACCCTTTCAGCAATTGTCCCTTGCGGTTAATCCAGCCCATGTCAAGTAATTGGGTAATAAAAGACGGCACTTGTTTATTTTTAAGAAAAGTCTGAAAATAATCCATCACTTTACGGGTGAACCGCCGTCGGATTTCCTTGACAATCAGTTTGACAATCAATTTATCAAGGTCATCGCTCAGTTTTTGATACTGTATTAAATCTGTCGTCCCTTGTTGCGCCCGTTCGAGAACTTCGCTGGGAACAATACGAATTGAAATTTCCATCATCTTTTGTCCTTCATCACTCAGCGCGTATTGAATATCCATGCTCATGCCCTTCATCTCACGGATCAGTTTCCGCCTTTCTTCCGGTGAACAATCCACCGATAGCCGCTCTCCGTGCTTTTCCATGTCCAAAATCGTCTTAACCAAGCCTGAACCCGCTTGCGGGAAGAAAAGATTTGCAACGCGATAAAGAGCAAGTAGTTTTTCCGTGGAAACTTTTTCAGCGTTAAGGTAAAGCGGTGAAAACAGAATAGGATTGGCTCGTAATAACGAAGGTTTCTGAGGCATATTGTTCCACTTTAGGCGTTATAAATTGCTCCAATACTGCGGAATGGAAGGCGATAAATAACATAAGAAACCAAAAAATCCGTTTCAAGCATTTTATCCAAAAGGTGCATAACGCCCATAAAAACAATGGGCAATTCTCCTTTTTGAAGTGTGCTTGTAATACGTTTTAAGATGAATTTATCCCTCACTGTTAGTAGTTCCCTGCTTTTAACCTGGTATTCTGCAATTGTCTCCTTCCGATCCTTATCAGAATTTTTCATCAGTAGTTTATTAAGCAGATCGTATTCCCGTATTAGTAAATCTATGTTTTCCGTGCCCTCAAATTTCGCCTTCTTCTGTATTAAATCTAAAATAAACAAGAAATTAGGACTGCCACTCTCGGCAAGTCGCGTAATTATTTCTAATTCATTACCGCACACCGGCACACCATCCTGATAAATGCGTGTCTGATTCCAGGGTAAGTTTAGTTCTTCTATTTTGGCAGCAATTCCCTCCCACATTTCATCAACTGCCGACAGTTCCTTATCGATTCTTCCTCTTTTTATATCATTTTTTTCATTTCCGTGCAGGATTGAAGCTATGCGTCCTGAATCTTCCCGTGCATGCAGAATAGGCACATAAATAAGTCTTCTGAGATCTTTCATCATTTTCGCTCCTTCATTTAAAGTTCAAGCGCCTTGCTGATTATGTTTACCAAATCTTCATTTTCAAAAGGTTTGCTTAAGTATTCGCTGATATTAAGGTCAGCCGCGTCCCTGATGGTATCAGGACATCCATTCGTAAATTCTTTTACTTCTGTGAAACCAGTTTGCCTGATTGTATTATTTTATTATTGCTGATCACTTTGTAGAAATAAATTCCTGAAGGAAGATTACTTGTTTCAAGAGTGGTTAATTGTTTAGTGAGGGTTGTATTCATCACCTCTTTTCCCAAAACATTATACATCCTCAATTCAACTTCCTTAATTTGCGATGCATCATTTATCATGATGGTTGTGGATGTACTGAATGGATTCGGGTAAATGGTAACTGCTTCATTTGTATTTGCTGCATCAAAAGGAGCAATGCCTGTTGGATTGCAACCGGGAGGCATGGTGGCAGTTATTGCAGAGGTATTTAAAGCACCTGTGGTTGTAAGCGATCTGCCATCAAGTGTAACTCCATTATTTAAGCTGATCGCGCCATTGTTGCAAATAATCGTTCCCCTGAAAACCGAATATTCATTTATGTCCACTGCGCCTTCAACCATCCAATACACATTTTGTTCCTGCGTTCCGTTAATCAAAATAACTTTTGAATACGTGCTTGTTGAAAGGGCACCGTTTATCTGGATAACAAATACAGCATTTGCATTACCTTGTGCATTGAGGTAAAGTGTATCTGTAAATGTTGCAGCAGCGTTCATGAGGTAAGTATGTGGTGTAAGAACCAGGTTGTTACCAAACTGTGCAGGATACAGCAGCTCAATATCATAAGGCAGTGTGTTCAGATAATTATAGACATCAAGCAAATCGGCTGCACATTGTGCTGTAGAAGCATCCGGAATGGGATGAATAGTACCTGTTACTAACAGCGGATCGAAGCCGGTGGTTAAACCGACATTCGTTCCAATATCACCCGTAACATACGTT
>JALNZD010000071.1 GCA_023229505.1 Bacteroidales bacterium
TGAATATTTTTCTCTGAAGCTAAATTTTCATCGAAATCCAGACAGGCATTTTTCCAAAGTCATACTTTTACCGATAATTATTATTTTTTCAATTTATATTAATGTCCCTTTTTAGAGGGGGCTCAACCTTAAAACTCTTATGATTGTAAGTGAGATATCAAGGTTGGTAAATGAACACCTGGCAGGAACAGACAAGTTCCTGGTTGAGGTTTTTATCAAACCGATCAACCGGATTTTCGTATTTATCGATGGAGACCACGGGGTGACTATTGCCGATTGCATTGAGCTGAGCCGGTTTATTGAATCACAGTTCGATCGTGAAAAGCAGGACTTTGAATTGAATGTGTCATCTTCAGGCGCTGATCAACCCATTCGCCAGCAGAGGCAATATGTTAATAATATTGGCAGGTCGCTGCAGGTCAAACTGTCGGATGATAATACAATAACCGGGAAATTGGAAGCTATTGATGATAAAGGCATCACCCTGCTGACACCGGGGGATAAAAAGAAGAAAACAGCCCCTGAAACATTGAATCTTACTTTTGAAGAAATCAAAGAATCAAAAGTCGTTATATCGTTTAAATAAATTGTTTAACTAAGCTATAATTGAACCAGCTATGGATCACATTAATCTGGTAGAAACCTTTTCGGAATTTAAAGAATTCAAAAACATTGATCGGGAAACTATGATGCGTATCCTGGAAGATGTTTTCAAGCATATGCTCGAGAAAAGATTTGGCAGCAGCGATAATTTTAAAATTATTGTCAATATTGACCGGGGGGACCTTGAGATCTGGCGAAACCGGACTATCGTGGATGATGGCGCAGTGGAAGATGAAAATACCCAGATCGCCCTTTCAGACGCAGTTAAAATCGAGCCTGACTTTGAGGTCGGGGAAGATGTATCTGAAGAATTGAAGCTCCTCGATTTCGCACGCCGTGAGATTCTGTCCATCCGGCAGAATCTAGTCGCCAAGATCATGGAGTATGAAAAAGACAGCATCTACCGCAAGTATATGGAGAAAGTCGGGGAGATCATCACAGGAGAGGTTTACCAGGTCTGGAAAAAAGAGATCCTGATACTGGATGATGAAGGTTATGAGCTGAGCCTGCCGAAGCAGGAGCAGATCCCATCCGATTTCTACCGGAAGGGCGATACGATCCGTGCGGTGGTTGCCCGTGTCGAGATGAAGAACAACACCCCTTCCATCGTCATTTCCAGAACTTCACCGGTTTTCCTGGAAAGGCTCTTTGAATCGGAGGTGCCGGAAATTTACGACGGGCTCATAACCATTAAAAAGATAGTGCGTGTTCCGGGGGAGAGGGCCAAAGTGGCGGTTGAATCGTATGACGACCGCATTGATCCGGTTGGTGCATGTGTCGGGATGAAAGGTTCCCGTATCCATGGTATCGTCCGCGAACTGAAAAACGAGAATATCGACGTGATCAACTTCACCAATAATTCCACCCTTTTCATCCAGCGTGCCCTTAGCCCGGCTAAGATCAGCTCAATACACCTTGATGAACCCAACAAAAAGGCCGAAGTTTATATGAAGCCCGACCAGGTATCATTGGCTATTGGAAAAGGGGGATACAATATTAAACTTGCCGGTAAACTGACGGGATACGAAATCGATGTATATCGCGAGGATATTGATTCAGAAGATGTTGATATTCAGGAATTTTCGGATGAAATCGACCAGTGGATCATCGATGAGTTAAAAGCCATCGGGTGCGATACAGCAAAGAGCGTGCTCGAACTTGAAGTGAAAGAATTGGTAAAAAGGACCGACCTGGAGGAAGAGACGATCAAGGAGGTCATTCGCATCCTGAAAGCCGAATTCGAATAAAAAAAGTATCTTTGCACATTTTTACAGTAAAAGCAGTAAAAACAAATGGTTTTTTCATGGCAGATGAGGTAAAACCGACCAGGCTGAATAAAGCCGCTACCGAACTTAATGTAGGGATTTCCACTATTGTGGAATTTCTGCATAAGAAAGGTATTGTGATCGAGGAAAATCCAAATACCAAGATCACACCGGAGATCTTTGCCATACTGGTTAAGGAATACCAATCAGATAAAGCCGCGAAAGATGAGGCCATGAAAATCGGTCTTTCTTTTATTAAACATGAAACCATTTCCCTCGAAGAAAAGGGTGTTAAATCCAGGACCACCGAACCTGAATCTGAACCTGAAGATCTGATTATCAAGAGCTCAGCGGTAAATTTTGAAGGACCTGTAAGCCAGAAAGAGAAAAAACCGCCTGTTAAAGCGCCTGTTGAAGAAGCCAAAGCCAAAGAAAAAGCTCCGGTGATAACACCTGCTATAGAGGTTAAATCTGTTGATCAGGGCGAAAAAACCGCTGAAAGAATTTCAGGCAAGGCCGGCTCCAGGCCCGTTGAAAAAGTTCCCGCTGAAGAAACGAAGGCAGAATCATCGTTGAAGGTCCTGGGTAAAATTGACCTCGATAGTATAAATCAGAAAACCCGTCCAGCAAGAAAGACCAAAGAAGAGAAAAAGGCTGAATCCATTCAAAAGTCCGGTTCGAAAAAAGGCAAGAAGGAAAAGGTAGAAGAGCCTGTTATTGAGGAAGAAGAGATACCTCCTGTGCTAATTGAACCGGAGGAAGAAGACTTGGAAGAGGAAGAACTTCCAGTCGTTAAGCAACCTGTCCGTGACGCCAATTTCCTCCCTACGCGTTTTGATAAACTGGATGGTCCTAAGATTTTTGGCAAGATAGATCTTCCTTCTGAGAAGAAGGCGGAAAAGAAACCTGTTGCTTCTTCGACTGATGACAAGCTTCAGTTAAAAAAGAAAAAACGTAGACGTATCAGGCAGGAGAAATTCCAGGAACCTGTTGTCACCCGTGACAGTAAGGAAAAGCCAAAATTCGGCCCGAAGAAAAAACAAGTATTTAAGCCGGAGCCCACGGAAGAAGAGATCCAGAAGCAGATTAAGGAAACCCTTGCCAGGCTTGCCCCGACAGGAAAATCTAAAGCATCGAAATATAGGCGGCAGAAGCGCGAAAACATTCGTGAAGAGATCGAGATCGACCGGCAGAAAGCTGAAGAAGAAAAGAAGATACTAAAAGTCACCGAATTTGTGACAGTAAATGAGATGGCCAACATGATGGATGTTCCGGTCATCGATATCATTTCAACATTTATGCAGCTTGGCATGTTTGTCGCCATTAACCAGCGGCTCAATGCGGAAAGCATTGTCCTTGTTGCCGAAGAATTCGGTTACAAAGTGGAGTTTGTAAGCGTGGGGGTCCTCGAAGCAATTGAACTCATGCAGGAAGAGGATTCAGCGGAAGACCTGGTTGAAAGACCGCCAATTGTCACTGTGATGGGACATGTCGACCATGGAAAGACCAAGCTGCTGGATTTCATCAGGAGCACTAATGTCATCGCAGGTGAAGCCGGCGGGATAACCCAGCACATCGGGGCATATGAGATGCAACTTGAAAACGGCAAGAAGATCACCTTCCTTGATACGCCGGGCCACGAAGCATTTACTGCCATGCGTGCCCGGGGAGCATTGGTCACTGACGTGGCCATTATCGTCATCGCAGCTGATGATGATGTGATGCCCCAGACTGTTGAAGCCATCAATCACGCGCAGGCTGCCAATGTTCCCCTGGTGTTTGCCATCAACAAGATCGACAAACCCACTGCTAATCCTGAAAAGATTAAGGAACAACTGGCTAAAATGAATATCCTTGTAGAGGACTGGGGTGGAAAATTCCAGTCACAGGAAATATCAGCCAAGCAAGGTGTGAATGTTTACCAGTTGCTAGACAAAGTCTTACTGGAAGCAGAAATGCTTGAACTGAAAGCGAATCCGGACCGGCTGGCATTAGGAACCGTCCTCGAATCTTCGCTTGACAAAGGCCGTGGTTATGTTGCCAAGGTCCTTATTCAAAACGGGACAATGAATATCGGTGACATGGTTCTTGCCGGGGCGCATTTTGGAAGGGTCAAGGCTATGTACAATGAGAGAAACCAGCGGGTCGATACAGCAGGTCCCTCCACGCCGGTATTGTTGCTCGGGCTCGACGGAGCCCCGCAGGCAGGCGATAAATTCAACGTGATGAAGGATGACCGCGAAGCTAAAGCCATCGCCAACAAGCGGCTCCAATTGCAACGTGAACAGGGGATCCGTTCACAGAAACATATTACACTCGATGAGATCGGCCGCCGTATCGCCATTGGCGACTTCAAAGAACTCAACCTGATCGTTAAAGGTGATGTAGATGGCTCAGTCGAAGCCCTTTCTGATTCATTACTAAAGCTTTCCACCAAGGAAGTGCAGGTAAATGTAATCCATAAATCGGTCGGAGCGGTGACTGAATCGGACGTACTGCTGGCATCCGCATCGAATGCCATCATTGTCGGGTTCCAGGTCCGTCCTTCACTGAGCGCCAGGAAGCTGGCTGAAAAAGAACAAATCGAAATCAGGTCATATTCCATTATTTACCAGGCCATCGAAGAGATCAAAGCAGCTATCGAAGGTATGCTTTCACCCGAAATTGAAGAGAAGATCACCTGCAATATCGAAATCCGTGAAACATTCAAGATTTCGAAAATCGGGACCGTTGCCGGCTGTTATGTCCTCGACGGTAAGATCAACAGAAATACCCGGATCAGGATTATCCGCAACGGTATCGTGGTTTATACCGGGAAACTGGGCTCGCTGAAAAGGTTTAAAGATGACGTTAAAGAAGTAGCGACAGGTTTTGAATGCGGATTGAATATCGACAATTTCAACGACATCAAAGAGGGTGATATCATTGAAGGGTTCGAAGAAGTAGAAATTAAAAGGAAACTTTAGAAAAACAACGTTTCTTTCCGGTCCGGCCCGTAAGAAAGCCCTATCACAGGCACCCTGGCACTCTCCTCAATAAAGCTTACATAGTCCTTTAATGCAGCAGGCATAACATCTTTCCGCTTTAATGCATTCAAAGAAGTATTCCAGCCGGGCAGATCTTCATATGATACAGCCAGCTCATCCTGTGCAAAGTCATAAGGGACCTGGTCCATTTGCTTTTCTCCTGCCCTGTATCCAGTTCCAACCTTAAGCCTGGCAAAATCATTCAGGACATCCGTTTTCATCATAAACAGCCGGGTTACACCATTGATCATGATGGCATACTTTAGCGACACCATGTCCAGCCAGCCGCAACGACGAGGCCTGCCGGTAGTGGATCCATATTCATGGCCCTGCTCACGCATTGTTTCACCGGCGTCACCTGATTGTTCTGTCGGAAACGGGCCACTGCCAACTCGGGTGCAATACGCTTTAAAAACTCCGATAACTTCGCCGATATTACCGGGATTGACCCCCAGACCGGTGCATACGCCCCCTATTGAGGTACTGGAAGAAGTCACATAAGGATAGGAACCGAAATCCACATCAAGCATGGTCCCTTGGGCACCTTCAGCGAGAACCCTTTTACCTTCCGCCAGGCACTGATGAATAAAATATTCGGCATCGATTAACTTAAGACTCCTCATAAAATCAACCGATTCCAACCACTTCTCTTCATAATCACCAAATGGAAGCCCGTCAATTTTGAATGAATCAGAATTAAACCCCATAAAATCTATGAGTTTCAGGTGGTTGTCGCGCAAAGAAAGATAACCTGCCTTAAATCCTTTGTTTAAGATGTCGCCGACCCTGATCCCGTTCCGGGCAATTTTATCGGTATAAGTGGGGCCGATGCCTTTCAGGGTAGAGCCGATTTTTGTAGCCCCTCTCAGTGTTTCATTAGAGGCATCAAGCAGCCGGTGTGTCGGCAAGATCAGGTGAGCCCTTTTAGAGATAACCAGTTTCGAAGTGGCTTCAATTCCATGATCGGCCAGGTTAATTATCTCTTTTCTGAAAATAAAAGGATCAAGGATAACCCCGTTGCCGACAAGATTTGTTTTATCAGGATAAAAAATACCCGAAGGGATAGTATGAAGGACAAATTTTTTCTTATTGAATTCGATAGTATGACCTGCATTGGGCCCTCCCTGAAAACGGGCAACGATATCATAGCGGGGCGTCAGGACATCCACAATTTTTCCCTTGCCTTCGTCACCCCATTGAAGGCCAAGTATAACATCTACTTTCATTTCTTTTGGTCTGGTAAGAAAAACTAATTTGTCAGGGATGGTTCCTTTTGCTCATCAAGGCAGTATCCATAGAATGTCAGGGAATGGTGAGATACTTTTACTTTCAGCGTCTCTTCAACGAATTTCCTTATCTCTTCAACACGCGGATCAGCAAATTCCATCACTTTGCCCGTTTCAGTATCAATAAAATGATCATGTTTTTTAAACTTGTATGATCGCTCGAACTGGGCACAGTTATTTCCAAACTGGTGCTTGGTAACCAGGCTGCAGTCCAGCAGCAACTCTATCGTATTATACAATGTGGCGCGGCTGACCCTGTATTTGTTATTCTTCATGCGGATATAAAGGGTCTCAATATCGAAATGCCCGTCGGTGTTATAGATCTCCTTGAGTATAGTAAATCTCTCAGGCGTCTTCCGATGTCCCCTCTGTTCCAGGTAATCAGTGAAGATTTTCTTGACCGCTTCAAATGAGTCACTTTGTTCTCTTTCTTTCATCACATCATTATACAAAAGCAGCATAAAAGTAGAAAAAATTATCTATTCAAATCTGGTATAAATAAAAATAATTATTTTTAACAAAATTAAAGTCAGGAAAATTTAATTATAAAAGGCTTATTCGTTAAACCGGTCGATGCGGGTCACCTTAATGATTTCCTTGATTTTAAGCAGGTTTTCAAGAAGTTTATTCAGAGTCTGTGTATCATGAAGATAAAGCATGACAGTTCCCTCGGTCATTCCTTCGGATGTATCAAGATGGAAAGAGCGAATATTGATATTATGTTTTTCGGTGATCACTTCAGTGACTTTCCTGATAAAGCCTTTTTTATCGACGCCCTGGATCTTAATTCCGGTAAGAAAACCGATTGATTCCTTATTCTTCCATTTTGCCTTGATGATCTTCTTCCCGTATTTCGACATGAGGTCAATAGCATCTGTGCAGTTAGTCCGGTGTATTTGCATAGACCCCTTTTCATTCAGAAAACCGACGACATCATCACCGGGAATAGGTCTGCAGCAGCGGGCCATCACATACTTGATCTGAGTAATATCATCGCCAAGTAATAATGATTCCGGTTTCTCCTTTAATTTTTCCACAATGGTTTCCGCAAGGCTCTTATTGTTGACTGCTTTGGGCTTGATGAATGGCCGGCTGAGATAACTGAAAAGATTTCTCTTTTCACCTTCCTGGCTGAATTGCCTGACTTCTTCGACCCCCATGTCCCCGTTTGCAAGCATATAATAAAGATCATCCGGGCTGTTGACAGTGTGAAAGTTGATAAATTTCTGAACAGTCGCTTTATCGTCAGGGAGGTTGAACTGCTGAAAAAGGGCCCCGAGCTTTTCCTTGCCCAGGATATGCAGCTTTCGCTGCTGATCTTTAAGATATTGTTTGATGTTGGTTCTTGCTTTTGCCGTAACGGCATATTTTAGCCATTCTGCCTCAGGCATGGTGCTGTTGGAAGATAGTACCTCAACCTGGTCACCATTTTTCAGCATATTTTTCCGGGATACCAGCACCTGGTTAACCTTAGCGCCGATGCAATGATTTCCGATCTCCGAATGAATAGCATAAGCGAAATCCAGAACCGTGGAACCGGCAGGCAGTGTTTTCACATCACCTATGGGCGTGTATGCATAAATCTCCTCGGCAAAAAGGTTTAGCTTGAAATCATCCACAAAGTCCAGCGCGTCAGTGTCTTCGACGATCAGCATATCCCGGGTTTTTTTAAGCCACTCTTCTAACCCGGTTTCTGTGTCGATCAGGTCTTTGTACTTCCAATGTGCGGCATAGCCTCTTTCAGCGATGTCATCCATCCGGCCGCTGCGAATCTGGACTTCAACCCAGCGGCCGGTCTGGCTCATTACTGTGGTGTGAAGGGCCTCATAGCCATTGGCTTTCGGGATGGATATCCAGTCGCGCAACCGGTTGTGGTTTGGGCGGTAATGGTCTGTAATAAAGGAATATACTTTCCAGCATTCTGACTTTTCCAACTCAAGGGGCACATCTATCACAATCCTGACAGCAAAAAGATCATAAACCTCTTCGAACGGGATTTCCTTTTTCCTCATTTTCTGCCAGATGGAGAAAATGCTTTTTTCCCTTGTAAAGATCTGGAACTTCATCCCCTTGCTCCTCATGTCTCTCTTGATCGGGTAGATGAACTTATTGGTAAACCTCAGACGGTCGGCTTTGGATGCTTCCAGTTTTTGCTGCAGTGAGTGATATATTTCAGGCTCTGTTGCCCTCAGTGAAAGGTCTTCAAGTTCACTTTTGATTGCGAATAATCCGAGACGATGAGCTAAAGGGGCGAAAAGATAGGTAGTTTCGGAAGAAATTTTCAGTTGTTTATCTTTTGGCAACGCTTCCAGGGTGCGCATATTGTGCAGCCGGTCAGCCAGTTTAATCAGAATGACCCTTACATCCTGTGTCAGGGTTAGCAAAATCTTACGGAAATTTTCTGCTTGAGGAGAAACAGACGGTTTGTCGATGATCTCTTCAATTTTAGTCAGTCCGTCAATGATCTGGGCCACCTTTTCCCCGAAATGAAACCGGATATCTTCCAGGCTGTAATTAGTATCTTCCACGACATCATGCAAGAGGGCGCTAACGATTGATGTTGTGCCGAGGCCGATCTCTCCTGCCACAATGGTAGCTACTTCAATGGGGTGATAAATATAAGGCTCTCCCGAATGCCTTCGCATGTCCTTGTGGGCATCTACTGCAAGGTCAAAAGCCCGGCGGACAAGCTTTTTATCAGCCGGGACCTTTGAATTCCATACCCTGAGCAAATTACGGTATCGCTTAATGATCTCTTTTTTCTCTATTTCAGGATCGTTGGGAATCATAGGAAATTTCGACTGTTCATCAGCGCAAAGTTACGAATAAGAAATGATTGCAAAGGCGGCATTCCTGATCATTGTAATTAGCCTGAATAAATTTATTAACCTCCTTTCATTTTAGAAAAAAATGTTGTATATTGTAATCGTCAATCCACCCTCCGAAAACAAGATTTATTTCTTCGTCAGGCATTCTATTTTAGAAATGTTGTAATTGTGATTTTTTGGTATGATGTTATCATATCATATTGATTGATAATTCAATTATACTTGGATTTTAATATCAGATCAATTATTAACCTTAATCTAAACCAAAATGAAAAAAGTCTTAAAAATTATCATGTTTGTTTTCTTGGTCCCCCTTACCAGTAAGGAACAAATCTATGTTCCATTTCCTGACTCAAATGCAATTTGGAGTGAAGTTTTAACCGATATGCAGCCATTTGAGATACAAGCTTATCAATACGGAATTTCAGGAGATACATCATTCAATTCCACTTGGTATAAAAAAGTGTATTTATTGAATGACACTGTCTATCCTCTGGTTCTGGGTCAGTATTGTTGTGCCATAAGGGAAGATAGCCTTAAAAGAATCTATGCTATTGATTGTCAATGTTGTTTTCAACCTTTAAGTGGAGAAGAGGAAGTCATTCTCTATGATTTTTCAAAATCTGTTGGTGATACGGTTTTGGTTGGTTTGGACGGAACAGACCCTCTCGGAGGATATTATGTAATCGATTATATTGACTCGGTGTTGATCGATGGTAATTACCGGAAAACATACCATTTCGTTGACTATGATTACTTAGAATATTGGATTGAAGGAATTGGTAGTACAAGAGGATTGTTTTCACCATTAACTCCGGTGACAACTGGTTCTCTTAAATGGGAATTAATTTGCTTCAATCAAGATGGTATAGTTAAATATTTAAATCCTGTTTACAATAGTTGTTTTCCAATTCTTACAGAAATAAATGAAAGGGAAACGGTTATTGACCCTATAAAACTTTGTCCAAATCCAGTGTCTGATGTGAGTATTCTCGATTTAAGCCTTTCAAATCAGGACTTTACGATTTTGGAAATATATGATGCATTAGGAATCAATACTCCGGTAAATTTTTAAGCAGCTAACCTCCCGATGCTCAAACACTCGTCATACAACAGACGGATTTTTTCGCAACTCAGGTCGAGAGCTAACTTTGAAAAAATTAAATCAGTGATATATT
>JALNZD010000072.1 GCA_023229505.1 Bacteroidales bacterium
CAATCAGCAAATCTGCTGCACATTGCGCGCTTGCACCATCATTGTCGTGCATCACACCGTTCACATTTCCGAAACCGGTGCTGGAACCGCTGTTCGTGCCTACATTGCCTGTAAGCTGCGAAATTCCCGTATTGCTCACTGCCCCAACACTAGAAAAGAGAACGAATTCAGCAGCAGTTCCCAGAGGAGGTGCTTGTGCAAAATTTAGAATTGGTATCAAAGGCAGTATAACTGCAGTTAATACATTGAGTAGTTGTGTTTTCATTTTAATAATTTTTATTTGTGAATAAATTTTCACAGAACAAAGGTCAGCACCTTTAAACACGTGAGTGTTACGCAATTATTGAAAAGAGTTACAACATTCACACATTTTTAAGTGTGCTGCGTTTTTTGCGTTTGAGCGATTTAAAAAAAGAAGGCGTTAAACCTGTTATCTTTTTAAATTGATGGGAAAGATGTGCTACACTGCTGTAATGGAGTTTCCAGGCAATTTCAGTAAGGTTGAGTTCGTCATAAATGATTAACTCTTTTACCATTCAATGTTGTGCGTGAGGATATATTGTTCAATGGTGATGCCTGTTACTTCTGAAAAAAGTTTAGCGAGATAGGTATAGTTGAGCTTCTCACTGAGGTAATCTGAAAAATTTATTTTCGGACGCTCGTTTGCATAATCACAATGCTTAATTAAGGAAACTGCGGGGAAAGAAAAAGAGGCTGGCCTTTGCGGCAGCCTCTTTTGAGATTTTGATTCCTTTAATTTATTGTGGCTGTGTAACAGTATTCATTTGAAGAGTTACCGCAGTTTGTGCCAACATCCTTCCGTTTATTGAACCGCCTGTCTGCAAATTAATACCTGTCATCCCCAAAATGATCCCTTCAAAATGACTTGTCGTTCCGAAGGTAACGGCGCCGGATACCTGCCAGAAAATATTCTTGGCTTGTGCACCTCCGGTCAAGGTAATATTCACCGCAGAACTCATAGTAAGGGTCCCGGCAACCTGGAATATCCAGACATCGTCCGGGCCGCCCGAAATTGTAACATCCGTTGGGATTATAACCGTACTCGTCCATTTATACAGGCCAGGTGTAAGCGTTAAGCCTCCAATATTTCCGGAGCCCAAATTCAAGAAATCCGGGTTAGAACGTCCGGCGGCGTCAGTGTACGCGGCTTCCATATCACTTACGGCCGTGGTTAACATGCTGGCGTTAGTCACTCTGCATGGAAGAGGACCGGCAGCATCGACTGTGTAAATTGTCCCTGTCACTTCTGCACAACTTACTAGAATAGCTGCACCGGTGATTGGACTACTTCCAACATCTCCGGTAATAGCAGATGGAAAGACATCGGTAATTCCTGTTTTTGACAGAATCGCAAAATCGCCCGCAACCCCAAGATTTACCACTGCCAATGCCGGGGCAGGGGATAGGAAGTATACAACCGTAGGCTTTACAATGGCATTGGCATCTAATGTAACCGACTCAGTTCGCGCTAATGCTCTGCCTTCCAAAGATGCGCCTGTAGCAAACGTAATGTTTGCATAAGCCATGATGGTTCCCTTCATTACAGCAGTTGTTCCAAAAGTTGCCGCACTGCCGACTTGCCAAAAAATGTTGGAAGCCTGTGCGCCGCCGATTAGGAAAACTTGGCGACCGGATGTCATATTGAAACTGGATGCTATTTGAAAAATCCAAACAGCATTCGCGTCGCCTTGAGCATCGAGCGTAAGATCGCCTGACGATATTTCAAGCGAGCTGGTGGATTTATAAAGTCCCGGGGGAAGTGTTTGTCCGCCAAGATTTCCGGCTACACCGATAGGATTTGTTCGTCCTGCGGCATCGTTATATGCAGTCGTTAAATCAAGCATTGCCTGAGTTAACATAGTAGGGTTTGTCACGTAACCCGGAGGACCGGCAGCGTCAACCGTGTAGATCGTTCCGTCTATGGTTACTGTTTCAAATCCCGTCATGGAAGCACCGGTGATAGGACTCGCTCCAACATCTCCGGTAATAGTCGTAGGACCGGTATTGGTAATTCCAGCGTACGACAGAATTGCAAATCCGTCGGTCAAACCAAGAGTTACCGGCAATAGACCTGATTTGTAGTTGAGGGGAACTGTCGAAGTCCCCATAGGATCTATGCTGGTCTCAACATCTTTTTTGCACCCGGCAATTAAAACAACCGATACTATTGCAAGGGTTGTTAATAGTTTGCTCGTTTTCATT
Source organism: Bacteroidales bacterium (assembly GCA_023229505.1). Taxonomy (NCBI): domain Bacteria; kingdom Pseudomonadati; phylum Bacteroidota; class Bacteroidia; order Bacteroidales; species Bacteroidales bacterium. The sequence continues at coordinate 2,224 of JALNZD010000072.1, forward strand.
TTTTTAGTTTTTAAATTGTGACTTCATTATCACATTGCTAAGGTAAGTCCCTTAATTCCGGAAAGTGTTACATAAGTTTGGGGAAAAGTTACATATATCACTGATTCAAAATGGGCGGTTATCGGGGAATTACATCCTCTCCATATACCAGTTCAATTCCTTTTCCATTTTTTGGTAACGGAAAATAGTAGTGATGATTTTTTGCAAACGTATAAAGGCGGTTTCGCTTTTCACAACATAATCAAATGCCCTGTGATGCATGCAGCTTATTGCCACGTCAATTTTATCCTGGGAGGATAGCATCACAACGGGAATATCCGGATTGAATGCTTTTATTTTATCCAGTGTTTCTATTCCGTTCATCGCGTTTTTATCAATGCTGTCAAGAAGATAATCTAAAATGATCACATCAGGACTGTGTGATAAACTTTCCATGCAAAGTTCGCCCGTTGCATATGTTTCAATGGTAAAATCGCCATGTTGAAGGAATTCAATTTCCAAAGATTTTAAAAACAAGGCATCATCATCAACCAGGAAAAGTTTTATTCTGTTTTCGTTTTTCATGTATTGGCTTTTTTAATCCTGACAAACTCTTCAACTTTAATTCATAATTCCGATGTCCTCAATTGGGTTTCGTCTATTGTTCTTCAATTGCTTAAAATGAGAAGGAGAGAGTCCTGTAATTTTTTTAAATTGATTGGATAAATGAGCAACACTGCTGTAGTCCAATTTATAGGAAATCTCCGTAAGATTAAGTTCGTCGTACAACAGCAATTCTTTTGCTCTCTCAATCTTATGAATGATGATGAACTGCTGTATGGTGATGCTCTTTACTTCGGAAAATAAGTTGGACAGATAGTTGTAATCGTAATTTAGTTTTGCACTGATGTAATCGGAATAATTCGTTTTAGGCAATTCATCAGAATAATGAATCATTTCTGTAATCACATTCTTTATTTTTTCAATCAATATAGCTCTTTTGTCGTCCATTAATTCAAGTCCTATGCTGAACAAGGCAATTTTCACTTGCTCCCGCTGCTCCTCAGAAAGGTTTTCCATGATCTCAACTTCCCCTAAATCCACAATGATGAAATGCAGCCCAAGTTTTTTCAACTCTTCTTTCACCGCAATTTTGCAGCGGTTACTTACCATGTATTTGATATATAATTTCAAAAAATATGCATTTTTTAAACGGGGGAGGCGAAGATACGCCTCTTAGTTTCGAAAAGTGTTACATAACTTTTAAAATAAGTTATATAATTCACAGAAATTCTTTCTGGTGATATGACTTTACAGATTATAAATAAAAGAAACCATCCCTTTGGGACGGCCTCTTTTAAGATTTTGATTCCTTTAATTTAGTATGGCTGTGTAACAGTATTCATTTGAAGAGTTACCGCAGTTTGTGCCAACATCCTTCCGTTTATTGAACCGCCTGTCTGCAAATTAATACCTGTCATCCCCAAAATGATCCCTTCAAAATGACTGGTCGTTCCGAAGGTAACGACGCCGGATACCTGCCAGAAAATATTCTTGGCTTGTGCACCTCCGCTCAAGGTAATATTCACCGCAGAACTCATAGTAAGGAGCCCGGCAACCTGAAATATCCAGACATCGTCCGGGCCGCCCGAAATTGTAACATCCGTTGGGATGATAACCGTACTCGTCCATTTGTACAGGCCAGGTGTAAGCGTTAAGCCTCCAATATTTCCGGCGCCCAAATTCAAAAAATCCGGGTTAGGCCGTCCGGCGGCGTCAGTGTACGCGGCTTCCATATCACTTACGGCCGTGGTTAACATGCTGGCGTTAGTCACTCTGCATGGAAGAGGACCGGCAGCATCGACTGTGTAAATTGTCCCTGTCACTTCTGCACAACTTACTAGAATAGCTGCACCGGTGATTGGACTACTTCCAACATCTCCGGTAATAGCAGATGGAAAGACATCGGTAATTCCTGTTTTTGACAGAATCACAAAATCGCCCGCAACCCCAAGATCAACTACTGCCAGACCTGACGTGGTACCAGCGGTTGTGAAACTCCAAACAGTGTTGGCTGCAAGCGCATTGCCAGCTAAGTCCTTTGCCCCGGTAGTTATCGTGGCAGTATATTCAGTGCTGGCTGCCAGGATATTTGACGGAGTAAACGTTGCTGTTGTTCCGGAATAAGCCACCGTGCCAGAAACTGCCGTTGTCCCTTGCTTTAATGTAAATGTCGAAGTGTTAATCGTTGAGGGATCCATTGCCTCACTGAAGGTTAATGCAACTACCGTGTTGTTCGCAACACCTGTGGCGTTGTTGAGCGGGACTGTTGAATTTACCGTGGGCAATATAGTATCTGGTGCATTACCGGTGGTAAAGCTAACAGTATTCATTTGAAGAGATACCGCAGTTTGTGCCAATATCCTTCCGTTTATTGATGCGCCTGTCTGCAAATTAATACCTGTATTCCCCAATATGTTCCCTTCAAAATGACTGGTCGTTCCGAAGGTAACGGCGCCGGCTGCCTGCCAGAAAATATTATTTGCCTGTGCACCTCCGCTCAGGGTAATTTTCACCGCAGAACTCATAGTAAGGGTTCCTGCAACCTGGAATATCCATACATCGTTCGGGCCACCCGAAATGTAAATATCCGTTGGGATGATAACCGCACTCGTCCATTTATACAGGCCAGGTGTGAGCGTTAAGCCTCCAATATCTCCGGCGCCCAATTCAGAGAAATCAGGGTTAGCACGTCCGGCGGCGTCAGTGTACGCGGCTTCCATATCACTTACAGCCGTGGTTAACATGCTGGCGTTAGTCACCCTGCATGGAAGAGGACCGGCAGCATCGACTGTGTAAATTGTCCCTGTCACTTCTGCACAACTTACTAGAATAGCTGCACCGGTGATTGGACTACTTCCAACATCTCCGGTAATAGCAGATGGAAAGACATCGATAATTCCTGATTTTGACAGAATCACAAAATCGCCCGCAACCCCAAGATCTACCACTGCCAGACCTGATTTGTAGTTGAGGGGAACTGTCGAAGTCCCCATAGGATCTATGCTGGTCTCAACATCTTTTTTGCACCCGGCAATTAAAACAACCGATACTATTGCAAGGGTTGTTAATAGTTTACTCGTTTTCATTTTTTTTGGTTTTTAAATTGTGACTTCATTATCACATTGCAAAGGTAAGTCCCTTAATTCCGGAAAGTGTTACGCAATTATTGTAAAGAGTTACAACATTCACACATATTCTTTCTCGCGATATTGCTTTACAGATTATAAAACAGCATTTGCATCCCCCTTGGCATCGAAGGTGAGATTACCTGACGATATTTCAAGTGATCCACTGGATTTATAGAGCCCGGGTGTGAGTGTCAGCCCACCGAGATTTCCGGCAAGAATCACAAAACCTGCGGTTGATTGAAGGTTGACCGTTGCCTGCACGGTAGTTTGAAGAGGTATGACTATTGGTGTTGGACCTACTACAGTATCCTCTTTTTTACAACCCGCTATCAAAAGAAACAAGGGTAATACAGCGGTCAGTCCCGCTTTTCGCGAGACACCGACGAAATGCGTCCATCGGCTTAAAAAACTTACTGCATTTGTTGTATAAATCTTCATAAATTCCTCTATAGTGATTAGTGAAAATAAATAAGAAACCCCGCTCTTGAGAGCGGGGTTTCGATGTTCAGCCATCGATTGGGAATTTAGTCCAACCATTTTACGGCGTAGGCTTTACAATGGCATTGGCGTCTAATGTAACCGACTCAGTTCTCGCCAATGCTCTGCCTTCCAAAGATGCGCCTGTAGCAAACGTAATGTTTGCATAAGCCATGATGGTTCCCTTCATTACAGCAGTTGTTCCAAAAGTTGCCGCACTGCCGACTTGCCAAAAAATGTTGGAAGCCTGTGCGCCGCCGATTAGGAAAACTTGGCGACCGGATGTCATATTGAAACTGGATGCTATTTGAAAAATCCAAACAGCATTCGCGTCGCCTTGAGCATCGAGCGTAAGATCGCCTGACGATATTTCAAGCGAGCTGGTGGATTTATAAAGTCCCGGGGGAAGTGTTTGTCCGCCAAGATTCCCGGCTACACCGATAGGATTTACTGTTCGTCCTGCGGCATCGTTATATGCAGTCGTTAAATCAATCATTGCCTGAGTTAACAAAATAGGATTTGTCACGTAACCTAAAGGACCGGCAGCGTCAACCGTGTAGATCGTTCCGACTAAAGCTACTGTCTCAAATCCGGTCATGGAAGCACCGGTGATAGGACTCGCTCCAACATCTCCGGTAATACTCGTAGGACCGGTATTGGTGATTCCAGCGTACGACAGAATTGCAAAATCGCCCGCAACCCCAAGATCAACCACTGCCAGACCTGATTTGTAGTTGAGGGGAACTGTCGAAGTCCCCATAGGATCTATGCTGGTCTCAACATCTTTTTTGCACCCGGCAATTAAAACAACCGATACTATTGCAAGGGTTGTTAATAGTTTGCTCGTTTTCATTTTTTTTGGTTTTTAAATATGGAATAATAAAATCCTTGCCAGCCGGTCCAAACGTGTGCAACCGTAAAAACATAATAGATATTATCCGAGTTGGGCAATTTTACAATCGCAACACCACAATCACTTTGACCAACTAAGCCTAAACCATTGGACATGAACTCTTGATTTTTATTATAAACCGTATGACCGTCAGTGTAAAACAACAGATTACCTAATGTATCAGTGATAGCAGCACTTCCACCCCAGGTATTTGTCTGACCGTCATAAAGTACATCGGGTGTACCGGAATTAAAATCAAGACCGCAATAATTATTAAAGTACCATATATTGGCTTCGTTTTGAGCAATTGAAATCTTTACAAAAAGTAGAATAAAAGAAAAAAATAAATATTTCATCATATCTAATAACCTATTTTGAGTTAAAAATCCGGTGTCCTAACACACTGGATTTTTTATGAAGTTAGTTTAAAGTAATTTGATTTAGTGAAATAATACCGCCTCCCATCAACTGCTGACAAGTCTTAAACTCCCCAGGATCTTTTCCACTACATGTTTCCTCAAATCCACCCTGTCCATCCGGACACAGTTTTTTTACACTTGCTATAACCATGTAGCAATTGCTGGAAGCTCCATGACAAAATTCAGTTAATTGAAAATCAGCATAAGTGGCAGACACATCTACCAACTGCTCATCTTCAAAGACAATTTCATAGGGCGTATCACATTGATCAACCACTGCACACCAGACCTTAAAATATGAATTACCGGGTAAAGGGCAAGGATCGCAGTTTTGAGCATCCCAAGAAACTCTTACCGTTGCTTGAGCAATGGATCCTTGTATTCCTGTTAAAACCAGGACCAACATAATGGCTAATGTTGTAAATAGTGTTTTCATCATGTTTAGTTTTTAAAGTTAGTAAATATTTAAAGAATATATTTAAATTGTGACTTCATTATCACATTGCAAAGGTAAGTCCCTTAATTCCGGAAAGTGTTACGCAATTATTGAAAAGAGTTACAACATTCACACATTTTATTTCTCGCGATATTGCTAACAGATAAAAAAAAAGCGCTGCTTAATAAGCAACGCTCTTTTCATCCTGCAAATATTTACTGTTTCACAATGGTATTGCCTGCCATAGTAACTCCACCGGTTCTTGCTAACCCTCTGCCAAAAAATGTTGGAGGCCAATGCTCCTCCGCTGAGGATAACTTTTCGTCCTGATGTGGTGGTGAGTGTGGATGCTATCTGTATAATGAAAACGGCACTCGCATTTCCCTTTGCATCAAAAGTCAGGTCGCCTGATGATATAGCCAGCAAGGAAGTTGACTTATAAAGCCCGGGGGTAAGCGTAAGTCCCCCGATATTTCCCGACAGTGTTACTATATCTGTGCTGGTTCGTCCGTCAGCATCATTATGTGCTGCGGTTAAATCAAGTTTCGCCTGATTGGAGTTAATATCATTGATGTGTTGTGTCCCAACAAATATCCCGGGAGGAAACCCACCCACCGAAGTACCCGGACTTAGTCCAAGGTCGCCAGTGACTGTTGCTGCTCCTGTGCTGGTAACTGCTGAGCCCGCAAGAACCGCGAAGTTGGATGCATCGGCAAGTGGTACTGTCGCCAGAACCGTGGTTTAAACGGGAATTACAATTGGATTTGCAGAGGCAGGTTCATCTTTTTTGCAACCGGCAATTAAAACAACCGATGCTATCGATACTATTGCAAGGGTTGTTAATATTTTATTCGTTTTCATTTTTTTGGTTTTAAATTGTGAATAAATTTTCACAGAACAAAGGTGAGTCCTTTGATTCCGGAAAGCGTTACACAATTACAGAAAAGAGTTACATCATTCAAACATTTTAATCTTACATCCTCTCCATATACCAATTCAATTCCTTTTCCATTTTTTTGTAACGGAAAATAGTAGTGATGATTTTTTGCAAACGTATGAAGGCGGTTTCGCTTTTCACAACATAATCAAATGCCCTGTGATGCATGCAGCTTATTGCCACGTCAATTTTATCCTGGGAGGATAGCATCACAACGGGAATATCTGGATTGAACGCTTTTATTTTATCTAATATTTCTATTCCGTTCATCGCGTTTTTATCAATGCCATCAAGATGATAATCTAAAATGATCACATCAGGGTTGTGTGATAAATTCTCCATGCAAATTTCGCCTGTCGCAAATGTTTCAAGGGTAAAATCGGCATTTTGGAGGAATTCAATTTCTAATGACTTTAAAAACAATGCATCATCATCAACAAGAAAAAGTAGTATTTTTTTTTCGTTCGTCATCAGTTGGTTTTTTTAATCAAGTTATACTCTTCTTCTAATTCTTTGCAGGCTTGAGAGCAAACGTTTTCAAGCTGTATAACCAATTCTGGTAATTCATCAAGATGTTGTTGTGTGCTTGCATATTCCTGAATTTTTTTTGCCATGTTTTCGAAATCGGCACTAATACCCATTATTGAAAATGAGGGGATCATTTTATGTACTGCCGCGTGCAATGAATTCCAATCTTTATCCTGCAAGCTTTGTTTCATTGCATTAATTAAAGGTGGGGTTTGTTTCAAATAAAGTGAAATCATTTCCATCATCAATGTTGGATCAGATTTTGTACGACGGATTAAATAATCCAGGTCGGTGCACTTTAACTTTTTACTTTGACCGTTTCCATTCTCTTTATATCCGTTAATAAGTAAATTCTTTTTTACTAACCCAACTATTTTACTGTACAATAATCTTTCGTCAACGGGCTTTGTGATGTAATCATTCATGCCAACGGCTTTGCATTTTGCTAAATCAACCGTGGTTACATCGGCAGTTAAAGCGATGATGGGGATTTTAGAATTCATTTTGTTTCGAATGTACTCTGTAGCTTCAAACCCATTCATTTCGGGCATATGCAAGTCCATCAAAACAATATCGTAAGATTTATTTTGTAGTTTTTCGATGGCTATTTTTCCGTTAACGGCAATATCGCATTCAAATCCGAAATCATCCAATAGTGTTTTCATCAGTAATTGATTGAGTGATATGTCTTCCACCACCAATACTTTTATGTT
>JALNZD010000073.1 GCA_023229505.1 Bacteroidales bacterium
CTCTTCTGCCCGTTTTTCTTTCTCATCGTTTTGAAAAGCAAGCTCTTTGTTGGCAATGCTTAACTCTTCTGCCCGTTTTTCTTTCTCATCGTTTTGAAAAGCAAGCTCTTTGTTGGCAATTCGTAACTCTATTGCCCATTTTTGCTCGGCAATGTCTCTTGCCACTACAACTGCACCAAGCACATTTCCTCTGTCATCTTTATAAACCGAGCCGTTAAATAATACATCGGTCAGCTTGCCGTCCTTGTGGCGAAGCGTAAGTGGAGAATCGGCAACAGATCCTTTCGCGAACACTTCCTGATAAACTTCACGAGCCTTTTGTGGTTCGGTGAAATAATCGAAGAAGTCGGTGCCTGTTAGTTTTTCGCGCATCATACCCGTAATGTTCACCAATGCCTCATTCATATCCGTGATCTTACCTTCGGTGCTTATAGTAACCAATGGGTCAAGGCTGGCTTCTATCAGGCTTCTGGCGTATTGAGATTCTCGCGTTCTTGTTGTTTCCAATTTATTTATTTTATGACTCCTTTGGAAAAGTTGATTCATTTTATTTATACCATCTGAATTGCCGATTTCTTCAATCGGGCGTCGTCTTTTGTTCTTTAATTTTTTGAAATGAGAAGGCGTAAGTCCTGTAATTTTTTTAAACTGATTGGATAAATACGCGACACCGCTGTAGTGCATGTTCCAGGCAATTTCTGTAAGGCTAAGTTCATCATAAATGATCAGCTCTTTTACCCGTTCTATTTTATGAGAAATGATGAATTTCTCAATAGTAGTTCCTTGTACTTCTGAGAATAAGTTTGCCAGGTAAGTATAATCGTAATTCAATTTTTCACTCAGGTAATCGGAAAAATTTGTTTTGGGCAATTCATCTTCATAATGAATCATTTCAATAATTACATTTTTTATTTTTTCAACGAGCAGAGCTTTCTTGTCGTCCATCAGTTCTAGTCCTGATTTGAGCAAAGCAATTCTTATTTGCTCACGCTGATCCGTTGTGATATTTTCCATAATATCTACTACGCCCAAATCGACAAGAATGAAGTGAAGTCCGAGTTTCTTTAACTCTTCTTTCACTAGCATTTTGCAGCGCATGCTAACCATGTATTTTATATATAGCTTCAAATAGTTTATTGTTTTTTATAAGATTGTGATAAAACGACTCCGCCAATCCCCATTACGGCAATGCCAATCAGTGGCGACCAATTGAGGTGGCGCTGCTTGCGCCGGAATGGTGGCGCTGAATCACCGGAATAATCACCCTTAAAGTTAACTGCCCATTTTTTAACATTTACCATATTTCAGAGTGCCTTATACAAAGATATAGAATTTTTGCATCGATATCAAGTTCTTTCTTTTGAAGACATCCCACACGGCAAGGGCATCGCTTCCAAACGGTTTTAACGTTTTTATCGTTGCGAATTTGATCTTTTTAAGGGAAGGGTAGAGATCGTCTACTCTTCAAATCCCGGCTTATTATTTCGTCTTTTTGTATAGTACAAGGAAAGGACGATGGAAAGCACGGCAAGGAATAGGAAAGCAACGACCCGGAATATGATCTCCACACGGGCCAGATCGACAATAAACAGGTAAAGAGCTGTCGCAACCATCGTGGCCAGGGCAAGGTAGCGGTATTTAATATTATGAAGGGCAAAGCTCAATACGAAGTATAAAATTGCCGCGGAGGTCCAGGATAAAGTTACATAGGGTCCCGGAACTAAGCGATATAGTGCATACAGGACCATAAAAAATCCTGTTATTAAATTGGTGTTCCTTAGCAGTTCAGTTTTGATCTGAAGCATTTGTTTTTTCCAGTTGAGTGTTCTTGCTGTAATCAAAGCAACTAATGCAAAAGAAATATTCACACTGTTGACAGAGGTTGAAGATACCAGGTAGGCAAACAGGAGGATAAGAAAAAGGCCCGTATTCATGACCACAATTACCCTGCTCCGGAACCAGAGAGCCATTGATACTACCAGCAAGCTTTGGAGTGACAACAGGAAATAGGCCCTGGGAAAGCCATAGATCCCGTATGCTGTGACACTCAAGGCAACAAAGCCGTAAAGAGCGTATAAAGATGCTATAACCTTCCAATCGGACCTGGATTTAAGAATAACCGAATATACCATGCAAAAGAGTGCAATTGAAGCAAACAGCATGATGTAATCAGTCTTGAAAAATGCCAAGACGAATAAAGTGACAAGAAAGGAGAAACCAAGTCCATTCAGCATGATTGGAATGAAAGCCGCATTTCCGGAAAAAGTTTCTTTTTGCCTTATCAGCGCAACCAATGAATAGATAGCTGCTACAATAAAAAGATAAATGAATCCAAAATCATGAATTTTAAGGGCTTCGATTCGGTGTCCCATGAAAGGGTTATGGATAAGCCAAAGCAGGTTTGTAAAATATACTAAAATGATGGAGAAGACCAGCAAGCGCCACCAGGAATAACGGACCATGAAATAAACTGCAGTAGCTGAAATAATTACAGTTAGCGGAAGCATGACGTGAGTAGAATCACTGACTATGGCTGTTACAATTCCCATAATAAAAGCAAGTCCGCCTAATCTTTGGGAATTCCGACGGATTGCCATTATTCCCTGGAAAAGCGTTACAATCAGCAATAAGGTCAATCCGACGTATTCATCAGAAGCCAAAGGTTCTTTAGTGAAATAGTGTAATTTCAGGGTGATGAAATACAGCAGGATATATCCATTAAGGCTGAAGATGGAAGCCATGTTGCGATGAGAGTTCCGGAGATACCATGACACAGCAAACAGCCCTGCAACAGAACCGTAACCAAAAACAGGCGCCAATATCTTGAGCCCAGTGTTCTGAAAATATTGTACAAGAAATATGATCCCGAAAAGCAGGACAAGGTTGCCGAGCCAGGCCAGGCCGAACTCCCCGAACTTCGATTCAAATGCCGCCGCTCCGCTGAATCCGGTTTCAGGCTGCTCAATATGGACATCTTCAGAATCAGAATGAACTCCATCGGATTGCGTTGTAACGAGCCCATTCTCAAGTTGAGAAACACGTATCTCAAGGTCCCGGATACGGTCTGCTAAGTTTCCTCCGTTAATTGTTACGGTATTTTCATTATCAGACATGATTAACCTCCAATTTTATACGGTTCATATTCTAATTTGAATAATCCGTTATCCCCTCTTTGAAAGATAAAGAGAGGAGATTTTTTTAGATGTCCGCTGCATGCTTTTTCCACGGAGGAAGCAGCCAGAGGAGAAAAGCTAAAATAAAGAAAGGTACAATGAACCACAACAAGGATAATGAAACATCTGAACCTCCAATTAAATTAACCTTATAGCTGGTGAATCCATAAAAACTTTTTGAGAAAAGCTGACCGCCAATAACTACGTTCCATCTCATATAAAAGATACCAACCAACACACAGATGCTTATTATTAAATATAAAATCTTTCTGATTTTTTCTCTTGGCTTTTTAAATTGCAGAAAACCCAAAGTAGTTATTGGAATTAATGTTCCAGTCCCAATCTGCATAATAAAGAAGGTAAAGAATAATTTACTGCGAACCAGTAGTTTTAAAATATCAAAAGATTCATCTGCTTCGTAAATTCTATGGATTTGGTCTAAACTTTCCAGGGTAAAATCTAAAATTAAAATATAAAATAAATATTTTGCAATGGTGTCCAATGCATTCATATCTATTTTCATTTTACGTAAATAGGAAACCGCCATATAAATAAACATAACCAATGCAATTCCCGATACCATAGCGGAGAAAAGAAATATTACAGGCATCATAACGGTTGACCACCAAGGATTTGCTTTAATAGAACCAAATATAAACCCCACGTATCCATGCAATAAAAATGCTGAGGGGATACCAATTACGGTAATAAAATAGCCTAATTTTTCATCTGTTTTTCTTGATTCCTTGGAAGTGTCACTGACCCATAAAGAAAGTGCTTTATAAAAAAACTTCATAAAACCTTTCTTTTGTTGAGACCATATAACCATATCATATCTGTAATCAAACCATATTTCTAGTAATAATACTACCATTAGATACCATAAATATACAAAACCGAAAATGGCCATGGCAGAAGTTAAATGAGGTGTAATTAACATTTCGTAGAATCGAAGTGGTTGACCAAGATGGCTAATTAAGGGCATGGTAGCTACTAACATAAAAGATAAAGCAGTCAGTAAAGAAATTTCATAAGTGGGCCTTAATGCTTTAATTGCAAAAACTCTGTTTAAGGATGCAAGGATAAATGCTCCGGCAACAAGTCCGGTAATATAGGGATACATTACAATCAGCAAATCCCAGTTTAAGGCAATTTCATTAGGATAAATAAAGCCGTCTAAATTAGCTAATGCTTCATATAGAGATTCGTATTTATTCATTTTAGTGAACCTCCTGACTTAATGCGTTATAAAACAATTTAGATCCTGTATTTAATTGTGGTTTTAAAACGGCACAATTATTTTCTTTGATAAAAACAGACAATGCACTTTCTTTATCATTTAAATCTCCATATAATCTGGCCCCAGTAGGACAAGCCATCATACATGCCGGATCCAAACCTTTTTCCAAACGATGGTAACATAAAGTACATTTATCAACAACTCCTTTTTCAGGATTAATATAACGACAACCATAAGGACAAGCCTGAACACAATATCCACAACCAATACAATAATTCTGATCAACCAAGGCAAGTCCTTCGGGAGATTCAAAAGAGGCGCCTACCGGGCAAACCTGAGTGCAGGGTGATTTTGCACAATGGTTACACATTTTTGGTACAAAAAAAGTTTTATAAATTTCCTCATCAGGTACTGGTTGCTTAAAGCCATCAATACCACCATTGGGCGATGAAACTATTATCTGCCCATCATTCGTGATGGTATATTGTTCTATCCAATTACGAAAGAAAAAGGGTTCTTTTGGTACATCGTTTTCAATTTTACAGGCTCTGGCACAACTACCACAGCCTATACATTTTTCAATATCAATTCCTACTCCGTACCATTTTCCTTTGCCTACAGGTTTTTTTGTTGCAAAAACTAATTTTAATGGATTCAGCAAGGAAACCAATACCAGGCCTCCTGCAAACATACCAGAGCTCTTAATGAAATCGCGTCTTGAGAAATCATCCTTTTCTATACTCATGGTTGATGAGGATTATGACAAGTTATACATTCTTCACCTTCATTGTGCTCAACAGCATCAATTTGTTTAATTATATTTTTCGGACTGGCCGCATTTTTTGTATGACATCTCAGACAAAATTGCCTTCCTTGATATAACTCCATCTTATTATTTTCAGGATCATCAGCATGCTTATATCCGGGGCCATGACAAATTTCACATTGGATAGATTTATGATTGCCTTGAGTTTTTATCTCAGCGATAGAATCATGGCACATGGCACATGTTTCCATTTCAACATATTTGGCCTCTTTTTCGGCAATTTCTAAAAGAGCATTTCCACGATAGGGTCCGTATTCTCTCCATGATTCGGGAGTCAGAAAATATTTAAGAACCAGCATTAGCCCTATAAATACGGCAAAAACTAGCAATAATCGTCTTACTTGAACTGGCATAATAAATTAAAAGTTTAGTGGTAAAATCGTTTCCAATTTTTAATATAAATAAAACGCCTTTATAATTGGACGGCTTTTTTATTCACTTTAAGGGATCCCTTCCTTTCTAAACTATCAGAACTAAATCCCTCAAATAGAATAGCAATAGCAATTTTTGAAATAAAAGTGAACAGTAAGGCTCCAGCTGAGAAAATCATAACAGCTGTACGTATTTCGGTTTCAGAAGGAACATAAAAGTAATACTGCCCTAATGTATCGGGAGTAAAACCGGGGATAATTAAAGTTATTCCTTTTTCCAGATAAACACTAAAGTAAATTAATACTGCTCCTATATTTAATGTAATAAGGTTTTTTCGTGTTTTTGGGATTAAAAAAAGTATAAATGCACTGAAGCCCATGATAATAGAAGCCCAACTGTAAACTGCAATCTCCCTGTTTTTCTCAACTCCTAATAATAAGTATTTCCAATAAACAATATGTTCAGTATTAGAGTAAAATTCTTTGAATAATTCTGCAATTGTAAAGAATAAATAGATAAACATGGCATAAACCATTAGTTCTGCAATTGTAAAAATAGCTTCATCTTTAATTTCAAATTTTGTGGTTTTTCTAAGAACCTGAAAAACTAAAATAAGTATTGCCGGTCCGGAACAGAAAGCAGTGGTTAAGAATCTGGGGGCAAGTAAAGCACTATTCCAATATGGGCGGGCAGGCAATGCATTGTAAAGGAATGCGGTAACGGTATGAATTGCGATTGCAGCAGGAATACTTAATAATACCAATGGCCAGATGAATGATTTATTGTATTCTTTTTTATAAAAATGTTTATACAATAAATGAGTAACTACTATAATATTTATAAGGAAATAGATGAATAATGCAAAGAAGTCCCACGATAGAATCGAATCTGGAAAATTCATTGTACCGACAAATGGAAGCATATGCCAAAAACGAAGCGGATTTCCAATATCAACTATTATAAAACATAAACACATAATAACAGCACAAATAGCTAATATCTCACCAAAAATTACAATCTCTTTAATTGGCTTCCAATCGTATATATAAGCAGGTATAACCAGCATTACCGCTGCTGCCGCAACCCCAACCAGGAATGTGAAATTGCCAATATAGAAACCCCATGAAACAGAATCTCGCATATTAGTTACAATCAAGCCATCTTTTAATTGACCAAAATACCCGAATGCACCCCAGACAATTAATACGAAAAGAAAAAATAAGCAGGAATAATAAACTCTTCCACCTTTAGTAATAATTTTAAAACATCCGAATATAAATTGCAAAAAATTCATAATTATTTATTTTAAATGTATCAAATGATTAAAAAGATAAAATTATACACCGAAGAAATAATAGAATTTAGGCTGGGTATTAAGCTCTTCTTTAAAAACAATCACTCGTTTATTTTCTAAAATGTATCTTATTTCGCTATCCGGATCTAGTAAGTTACCAAATTTCCTTGATCCTGTAGGGCATATCTCAACACATGCAGGATATTTTCCCTGTCTGACACGTTGAATACAAAACGTGCATTTTTCGACAACACCTTTAGTTCTTGGTCTATTTCCTAAATAATGAGTCTCAGTGTTGATCTCTTCATTAGGTACATTCGGCTCACTCCAATTGAAATGCCTTGCACCATAAGGGCAGGCAGCCATACAATATCTACAACCAATGCACCAGTTATAATCAACTACAACAATTCCATCTTCATCCTGCCACGTAGCTTTTGTTGGACAAACAGTTGTACATTGCGGATTTCTGCATTGCTGACATTGAACAGGCATATAGAAGTGTCCTTCTTCAGGGACTAATTCCGGATTATAATGAATATTTGCATGCGTAAGATCGATACCATTTTTCTTTTCCATCTGTAGCACCTGTATCCAGTGAATTTGCGGATCACGAGATAAATTATTTTCCTCAACGCATGCATATACGCATCTTCTACAACCAATACATCGGGATAAATCGAGGGCATATCCAAATAAAATTCCTTCAGTTGCGGGTTTGTCAGATACTTTAAATTCCTTCCCATATTTTTCAAAATACTTTTTCTCAAGATTCTTTACGATTTCATCTTTTTCTGCTTTTGTTAATGTTTTGAAATTTTGTTGAAAAAATTCCTCTAACTCTTCCGAATTACAGCCTGCTAAACCAGCAGTTCCCATCGCTAAAACAGGTAATTTTTTTAAAAAATCTCGTCGTGAATTATTTTTTTCTTTTTTCTGCATCTTTATAAAATTGGTATCAATATTTATTAAATTATCCCTTTATATTTATTTGTGCAATAGGGGCTGGCGCAGGTTTAAGTTGTGTTGAAACCGGGAACTTATCATTTTTAATAATTTCATCGGCTTCGGACTTAGACAATGTGTTAAATTTCCTTTCAGAATATTTATTAGATTTTTTAAAATTAAAAAACGAAAAAGCACTAATTGAAACTATTGCAATGGGGATCATTTTTAAAAAATCTCTTCTTGGGTTATTATAATTTCTCTGCATAATTAACTTAGATTTTTAAATTGTTATCTAATTAATATCCTCTTGTCGAACAGGAGGAGGTAATGGCTTCATTGGTTTAAATTTAGGTGAATGAGGGTTGTGGCAATGCACACACAAAAGATATTGTTTTTTCCCATTCCACTCTCCTGTACGTTTTCCATGAACCCCCACTTTCCAATCTCTTAATTTATCACCGTGACATTGCCCGCATAATTTGTATGATTCGTCAAAACCTATTAGTTTTCCACTGGCAAGCTTTAAATAATTTCTGTTATTCATATCATGGCAATCAAGGCACCAGCGGTTTTCACTGTCGTGATCAAATATTGAAGAAATGTCATCGTGCAGATCAACTAATTCTCTTCTTAAAGGATTAGGCTCCATATCTGCATGACAGTCATTGCAGGGAAATATACCTTCTGTGAAAGGTGGTGATTCTATGGCGATTTCGTCATCTTTTGCAATCTCCTTACCTTCTGCTTTTTCGATATTTACTTTATGTATTTCATTATTATTATTGACTGATTCTGATTCATTATTATTACTACAACCAAAAAATAGAACAATAAAAAATGCCATTAAAATAACAAGTATTTTAAAATTTGTATGATTTTTATCTTTCATAATAAATTTACCTTTCAAATAAATATTTTCCGAATGATTCAGGGATCAGAAAATGTCGGGCCAACAAAAAAAGCCCGATAAAGACCACAAACAGTGGCAACAATCGTTTAATTTGCGGCGGCATTTATTTTAATATTTAGATATATAAATAAGTACTAAAATTATATTAAAAAAAATGCGGTTTCAACATGCGGTATCAATTTATAGGGATTCTAAATTATTTCAAAGAATTAATTTCCAGGATTAGTTGTCAAATCGTCCATTGTCATGCCTCCGGAACTCCCTTCTCATTTATTTTTCTGAAGACTTTCATAAAACGACCCAACCAATCCCTAAACGGCAATGTTAAGCCTAACAAAAACACCCCGCTCTTTTTTAGAGTGCGAGGTGTTGCCGTTTTTAATTATCTGTAATAAACTTTACTAAATGGGAGATTATAAAGACATCTAGCAATTTTATTCATACAATAGCTTATACAACTCGTTCAAGTCAGGAGATAAAATGATTTCAGTTCTGCGGTTGCCGGCACGTCCTTCAGCTGTTTCATTCGTAGTCACGGGGTGAAATTCGCCTCTGCCTGATGCCGTGATACGATTCGAATCAAAACCATAGTCTTTTGTCAAAATGCGTACAATGGATGTGGCTCTTTATAAAGTGTTACACATTTATTTAATTATATTACATGACTCAAGTTTCGCAGTAAAAACACGTGCTTTATTTAATATGTTAATAACAAGATGATAACTTAGGGTTAAAAATGTGGGTCATGTTATGTAAGTAATTAAATTTAAGTTGCTTACAAAAAATAAAAA
>JALNZD010000074.1 GCA_023229505.1 Bacteroidales bacterium
CTCGAAATGCGTTGTATCCGTAAGGGTACCCAGGGTTCGAATCCCTGCCTCTCCGCAAATGAAAATAACCCGACGAATATCTGTTTTTTTTATTTTATAATTCAAGATTCAAGACTTGACCCCAATGACTTCCCCCCAACCCCCCTTCCTTTTTGCCCGCCTGCTTGGGCTTCACCCCCAAAACTTTTGAGCGGACGGACGGCGGGACGGAAAATACAAAAGAAGACGAAAGAAGAATAACGCTTGCCCCACTCACCCGTGCGCGCGTTATGTCGAATGAACTCCCCAATTTTGTTTGACTAAATGATAAAAATTTTATATACTAACTTGCAGATAGTTAAAACTTTGTATACCTACTAACTATCATAGTAAAACTATACGAATATGTCAAACGAAAAATCCACCATTGGGGACAACATAAAGAAATACCGAAACAAGCTCGGTATTTCTCAAGATGTCTTATCAAAAAAGGCAAATTTGGCTTTTCATACGATTGCTAAAATTGAGGCGGGATCAACTCCCAACCCCACCATTAATACTGTCAAAAAAATTGCGGACGCCCTTGGCGTTTCGCTTGATGTTTTAATGAAATAAAAATATGAGTAATTTAATTACAAATCCAATCGTCATAGCAATCTTCAGCGCAGGAATACTTTTAGTCCTTGCTTTTTTATACTTACTTTCCCGCAAGGGTGTTCGCCAACCGGACGTACCCGATAAATTTGAAGAGTTATATAAGAAAATCAGCGAGGAGATAAAATATGCCGTGGCTCCCAAGTCCATAAACCTCTCTGTCAGCGTCACCGAGCTCGTCGAGTTGGCGACAGAAGTGTGGCGCATCGAACAGCGGTTGGCGAAGGTTGCCGATACTCTGCCAGAGAACCAAAGGAAAGGGTTGGAAAATTCCGTGCATAAGTTCAAGCGGTACATCTCGAACTACGACATCGAAATCGTTGACTATACCAATCAGAAATTTAACGACGGCCTGAATCTCGACGTGCTCTCGGTTGAAAAAGACCCGAACGTGACGACGCCCACCGTAAAAGAAACGGTCGAACCCACGATCTTGGTTAAGGGGCAGGTCGTTAAAAAGGCCAAGATCATATTACTAAGCAACTAGGAATAATAATTTTATGAGCAATCATAACATACAAATCGGCATCGACCTGGGAACAACGAATTCCGAAGTTGCCGCAAACAACAAAGGCCACGTAGAAGTGGTAAAAAACATTTTTAATGACGAATACACGCCATCGGTTTTCGGCGTCGATAAATCGAAAAATAAGGTAGTGGGCAAACGAGCATATGAACGCCTCTACAAAGACGCATCGGAAGATGAATTTTCAAACAACAAAGCGGAAGTAAAACGCCTAATGGGTACAGCAGACAAAGTCCACTTCGACCGGCTCGGCGAGGATATGTCGCCAGAAGAAATCTCCGGCGAAATATTAAAAAGTCTCAAAGAGGATGTCCTCCGGAAGTATCCCGGTACACCGACTACCAGCGTGGTCATTACGATACCGGCATACTTCTCAACCCTGCAAGCAGAAGCGACCAAACGTGCAGGCAATGTCGCAGGCTTCAAGCATGTCGTTTTGATACAGGAGCCAATCGCCGCCGCGATCGCCTACGGCTTTATGAACGCCAAAAACGAGAACTGGCTCGTCTATGACTTGGGAGGTGGCACGTTCGACGTGGCGTTAATTTCATCTAAAGACGGGGAGCTCTCCGTGCTTGGACATAATGGTGATAACTTCCTTGGAGGAAAAGACTTCGATTGGGCGGTCGTGGATAAGGTGATAGTCCCAGCGATACTTGAAAAATTCGACATCGAAGACTTTACACGTGGCAGTAAAAAATACCGCAGTATATTCGCCAAGCTGAAATACTACGCAGAGACGGCAAAGATCGCACTCTCCCAATCAGGCGAGACGTCCATCGAGGTTGAGAAGATCGGCGATGATGACAACGGCAAAGAAATATACCTCACGATACCTTTCGCTCGCAAAGACTTCGAGAAGCTGATCAAGCCATTCGTCGATAAGACCATTGAGCTGAGTAAGGAGACGATCAAAGAGGCAGGTGTTAAGCAGTCATCCATCTCAAGAGTAGTTCTTGTTGGTGGACCGACAATGATCCCGTACATAAAAGACCGGCTGGAAAAAGACCTCAAAATAGAGGTTGATACCTCTTCCGATCCGTTGACGGTCGTCGCACGTGGCGCATGCATTTACGCTGTAAGCCAGAAGATTCCAAAAGAATTCCTCGAATCGAAAAAGTCGACTGATTCCTCGATCAAAACTTTGCGCCTCAATTACGAATCGCTTACGTCCGAGACGGAGGAAACCCTGACCGGCGTTGTGGAAGAACTTAAAGACGCAGAGGAGGATTACTTCATACAGGTACAAAGCGAGGGCGGACTCTTTAGTGGAAAGAAAATAAAACTCAAAAACGGTAAGTTTATCGAAACGGTAAACCTCGAGAAAAATAAAACGACTCTCTTTTGGATTTACCTATTCGATGCGGAAGGAAATCCGATCAAGACCGAGCCCGAAGCGTTTTCTATAACGCACGGACTTTCCGTATCCGGAGCACCAATACCTCACTCCATTGGAGTCGGGGTTGTGAAGCGTGGCTTTAGTGGTGCGAGTTTCGCCATGTCCGAAGAGTTCGAAGTAATTTTTGAGAAAAATAGCATCCTCCCTCTCAAAGCAACACGTACTTATAAAACACTCAAACCGCTCGCCAAAGGCGACAAAGAGAATGCACTCCCGATTAAAATCCGCGAGGGTGAATCAACTGTACCGGATCAGAACCAATTCATTTGTGATCTTAAGGTGACAGGAGAAAAGCTCCCCTATGATCTCCCTGAAGGGACAGAGATCGCGCTTACCATCGAAGTGAACGAATCACGAGAAGTTAAGGTTGAGGCGTTCATTTTATCTATTGATCTTACGTTCAGTGCGCGTGCCACAATCTACGCCGAAAACTTGAGTGTCGAGGAAATGGAGGCACAGTTGAAAGAACAAGGCGATCGAGCAAAGAAAGTCGAACAGTCCTGCACTCCAGAAGAAAAAGGCAAACTACAGAATCTCGTTCAATCACTCGAGACTAGCTTGGCGACCGCCAAAGTCGACGAAGACGAGAAGCGAAAAGCAGACAAGCAACTTAAGGACTTGAAGATACGACTCGACGGCCTCGAGAAGATGAAAGAGCTCCCCCAGCTCAAAGCCGAATACGATGAAAAAGTGAAAAGTCTGGAGGAGATCATCAATGAGTATGGTGATCAGACGGAAAAGAACATGTACCTAGACCAGCTACGTGTAATCAAGGAGGAAGGTGATCTGGCCGTAGAGAAGCAAGACAAAGTTATGCTTAGCCGATCACTTGAGCAATTGCAAGAACTCAGTCACAAAGTGCTTTTCTCAAATCCGACCTCGTGGGTGTACATGTTCAACAAAATAAAAGAAACGAGCCATGCTTGGACTAGCCCGAAAGAGGCCGAGTATTACATGAACAAAGGTCAGCGTGCTCTAGAGCTCGGCGATGCTGAAGAACTCAAAAGGTCGGTTCATAATCTAATGCTCCTCCTCCCTCCGAGCGAGCAGAAAATGATACAGGGCAATATGTCCGGCATCACCAAATAATTTTATGTCAAATCTACTAAAAAATAACGCATATCACATCCTCGGACTCGACACCTCGGCCGCCCAGCGAGATATTCAAAAACGTGCGAAAGAGATTGTTAAAGTCCTCCAGATCGATGACGTGCCGGAATACGATCTAGACCTTGGCATATTCGATAACTTCCGAACGGAGGATGCGGTCAAAGATGCTATCCAAAAACTAACCTCGCCCAAAAAGCAGATCAAAGACTACTTCTTTTGGTTTCATATTTCTGATGAGGTGGACGAACAAGCCGTAGGCATTCTCCGCAAAAAAGACCCGGAGGGATCTATACGGGTTTGGGAGCACAACGCAGAGGGTGATTCGACAAAGGCGATGTTCTACAAAAAGAACCTTGCGCTTCTGTACTGCATTCTGCTTTTCAAAGAAGACAACAAGCGATACCTCAAAGAGTCGCTTCAAATCTGGCACGAGCTTATCAACTCGTCGAAATTCTGGACTGCTTTCACAAAAGTATATAAACACAACGATGAGCTCGACACCGATCAAGAGATTCTATCAGATTTCCATAAACATGCCGCCTCCTTCCTTTCCGATCTATATACGGAGATCAGTCATGCACGCGGAGACGATAGCTACGTGGCGGAGTTCACCAAAGTATTTAACCTTCGCGGAGAAAAGACGGAGAAATTGGTAATGGCACCTATATTCCATGAGATTACTGATGCCGTCGAGAAGCTTGAGGCAATGAAAGTGTCTGAGGATGGGGAATTAGACAAAGAGGAAGCAACTCAGATAAAACAGCATGTTACTAAGATTCAGGATTGTTGCAATAAACTGATCGATCTCGGCTTGTATGACGATAGCCAATCAAAGACGATACGTGATCGCGCCGCTACTGCTATTCGATCCATTGTCCTCGACATTCACAATAATCTGGACGATATGTCGAAGGCGGAGCAACTCTTAAAGATTGCCATGCAATTTGTGGGTACGTCCGGAATGGAAAACAAATTAAAGCAAGACCTCGATCAGTTTGAAAAGAATAAAAAGTTCTTGAATGCAACAGCTCCCATCATGGCACTCATGAACGAGAAAAAGTTCGCCGAAGCAATAGCTCTTATAGATCACAAAAAGGCAGAGAGCAAAGACCTTGAATTCAATGTTGCGATGGACAACAAGAAGAAAGAGGCCGTGACAATGTACGCAGTAGTCGAGTTCATCGACGCAAAAAAACTGTTTGAAGCCGAGAAGTACGATGAGGCATCGCCTCGCCTCCAAAAGTCGGCCTCGATCGTGTACGACAATATCGAGATATTCGATGTGGACAAGAGCGTGATTGATTCTTGGCTCGAACTAATAAAGAACAACGTGAAAATTCTCACTTCAGAAAACGCGAGCGAAGTCGATGAGGTGCAAAATAAGATGTTGAAGAAAATTGACGAAGCGTTTGATGAACGGTGGGAACAGATGGCAATCAAAACCCTCCTCAATTCTTACTATTACGTCGGGCTTGGTGAGGTAATTAAAAAGAAAAAATCGTCGAATGTCGCATCGACGATCATACAGTGGGCTGTGACCATCGGCATTATATGGTTAATCGGCGCAATATTTGGATAAATTTATGAACGAAAAAAAATCATTAAACTTTGACTTCTTGGATGACAGCCCTAAAAAGGCCGAGGATACTGTTATCGAACACCCTCAACCAGAAGTATCAGCGCAGCCTGTTTCAAAAGGAGAAAACGATGTCGGGTTCTTTCAATATTTCAAAGAATGTTATACAGATTTCAGTAAATTCAGTGAAAAGTATCTGACAAGAAAAAGCCCTCGATACTTTTTCATAGCGATATTAATTTATGGTATGGGGAGCGCGGCAGATCGATTGATAGGATCAATTGGAGATTATTCGAGTTGGGGAGAGGTCTGGGCCATAACAGCAATTGGCGGGCTCATCGGGGGATTCATTTCGTATTATATTGCCGGAACGATTTATCACTGGCGAGTTAAGTGGTCAAAAGGCCGTGATGATGAAAACACCTCAAAACATATCTGGCTCTTTTCAGGCCTACCTATCGCAGCAACAAGCCTGCTCTCACTTATTTTCAACCAAATGGCATACGGCAGCGATTACTTCAACGGAGAAAGCACGGCTGTCGATGTTATCATCCTTCTCGTTTCTATAGCCGCAATTATTTACTCCATAAATATCAGCTATAAAGCTGTCCGGCATGTGCAAAAGGTCGAAAGAGGTAGAGCGATCTGGTGGTTTATTGTTGCGCCGGCAATATTTTATATAATAGTTTTTGGTACAGGATTCGCTTCCGGCTTATAATTTTATGGACAAGAAAGACAAAATTAATTTTGATTTAGACTTTTTAGAGAAAGACGCTCCAGAAGCGAATTCTAACAAGCCTGTCCATCAAAAGAAAACTGAAGAAACGAAAAGCGACTCATCTAAGCCATCCAAGCCCATGTCAGATGGAGCAAAGAAATGGTTAGCCGGAATCGCCATAGTTGGTGCAATCGCATTGTTCGGGGCTTTTAGCGACGACTCAAGTCCAACAAACCCCACGAGTAATTCGACAGTCACCGCGACCCAGTATGACGACGGACTAATCCAGACCGGACAGTACCGATGCTCTCAATATCATCACAACATGGCGGGAGAGCTCGAGCCGTCCGTCTCAGAAGGTACATCTTTGGATTCGAAGACTGCCCAGTTAGCCTCTGAGAGTGACAGGATGGATTCAGAGAAATACCAGCTCGAAAACGAGTATGTCGATGAATACGATCAATGGAGTATAGATCAGCACAATGAGAGCATCGATGACTATAATTCTCGACTACAATCATATCGATATAGAGTACAGTCTCATGAGGCAGCTATTGATAGCTATAACGCTCAGGTCGAAACCTATAACAATTATCTTGTAGCGAATTGCACTCGCGCATATTAATACTATGACTACAGTAACCAAACCAATTTTACATCCAGGTTTTAAGCTGAAAGACAGCATCAGCATTAAAGCACGCCTCGAAAAGATTTTTTTCACAGAGGTATACTCACTTTCGAATGAAAAGTTTCTATATCTTTTCACCAACATCCAACAGGATGAAGTTATCGATCGGAGTCAAAAATACGAACTCGTAAATCTCGATATTGGTGGGAAGAAATATCTCGGCGTGATTATCGATGAGCATTCCCACGACAAAATAACGGCAATCGTTGACGATTTGACTGTCTTGCGCGGGTTTGATTGCGTTGCGGGCATGCGCCCCCTCAAGGCAATGCTCATGAGCGATGTCATTGAGCCTCTTCTTAATCCCGAAAAGTACAAGAAATTTAAACTAGGTATTCCGAATGGTATCTTACTTTTCGGACCTCCGGGATGCGGAAAAACATTCATTGTTAAGAAATTGGCCGAAGAGCTCGGGTATAATTTTATCGAAATGAATCCGTCCTCCGTCGCAACATCGTATGTTCACGGTGCCGTTGGAAATATCGGCAAGGTCTTTGAGATGGCGAGATTGCAAGCACCATCGATTGTCTTTATTGACGAGATTGAGGGTCTTATTCCAAAGCGAGAAGAACTCAGCTCGTCTGCAGATATCAAGAAAGAGGAAATCAATGAGTTTCTCCTCCAGCTCAACAATGCCGGTAGCAGTAAGATTTTGGTTGTTGGAGCTACAAACCGTCCTCACATGATCGATACAGCAATCCTACGATCTGGACGAATGGACAAACGAATATTCGTTGGACCGCCAGATTTGGAAGCTAGGAGAGACCTGTTCAAAATTTGTCTTTCAGGTCGACCTTACGATAAAAAAATCGACTTTGAAAAGCTCGCCAAAATGTCTGAGAACTATGTGGGATCAGATATTGAGCTCATCGTAACTGAGGCGGCTCGGGCGGCCGTGTCTCAAGATAAAAAAATGGTCGATGAGAAAATGTTGGCCGGTGCAATCAAAAAGTTTAACCCTTCGATCTCGCCCGAGGAAATCGCATATTACAATCAATTTGGTGACCTAGAAAGATCGTAAAATATTTATGATAACCAAAGAACAAGGCGAATATCGAATACTGTTTTCAAAGATTGCGACCATTGCACTTTTGGTTGCCGTAATTCCAATCTGGCCATATTTCTTTTATCAGTTCCTTAAGCTTGCTGTATTCGGTGCGTCCGCTTTCTCGGTTTACCTTTACCACAAAGAAAAAAATACAAAATGGATGATGGTCATGATCGTGATTGCTATTATTTTCAATCCGATCAACGCACTTTATTTTGGACACTTCCTCTGGTCAGTTGTGGACATAATTGTGGCAGTAATGTTCTTCAAATCACCGAAACATAATTAATCTGATCCCGCCGTCCGTCCGTCCGCTCAAAAGTTTTGGGGGCGAAGCCCCCTCCAGAGGCGGGCAGGCAATCAGCGGGCAAAAAGGGAGGGGGTTTGGGGGAACGCCCCGAAGGAGTCGCTTCGCGACCCTACGGGGTAATAATTTTCGCCCGCCTGCTTTCGTTCCCGTTCCGTTTGAGCAAGAGAAAAGCGGAAGGGGGGGGGTGGGGCGCCCCGAAGCAGAGCAAGCTCGCTACGGGGTAAAAATTCCGCTTTTCTCTTGCGAAATCAAAATGAGGCCAGCCCCGCCACCTGCCTGAATACTTGGAAGGCAGAACACCACAGAAAAATACTCTTTTCATTAGAAGAAAAAGAAATCCGGCGCGCGCAAAATGAAAAGAGCAAAGAGTATTTTTCTGTGGTGTGGCGAGCTTGTCGAGCAGTGGCGGGGGTGCCTGCCCGCCGAAGCGTAAGCGTAGGAGGGGCTTCCTTAGTCGGGGTTCTGCTCAAAGAAAGTTCGAACATCAATCAAAAACGACCGCAATTTATCAAAATAAAATAATTGATATGGAAAAACCGATAACATACGCTCCGGTGGTAGCAGGAGTTGTAATCAAGCAAGATGGAAAATATTTGTTGGTGCAAGAAAAACAGCCGAACGCTTATGGTCTTTGGAATTTACCAGCCGGCAGAGTAGATTTTGGCGATACGATTGAACAGACGGCAGTAAAAGAAGCTAAGGAAGAGACGGGCTACGATGTTGAGTTGATTAGAAAACTGGATATTTTCCAAGACGCGGCGAACGAGGCGGTTAAACACGCCTTTGAAGCAAAAATCGTCGGCGGCGATTTGCATTTTTCCGAAGACGAATTGCTGGATGCAAGATGGTTTACTTTTGAAGAGATTGAAGCGATGAAGGATAAACTAAGAAGTGCTTGGATATTTGCAGGAATTAATATGGTAGAGCAAGCCGACGGCTCCTGATAATCTTCACAAGCATATTTTGATAAAATAATATTATAGCTATAATAATACTTATAATTAATTAACATATATGGAACACCTTAAATATCCGGAACGATACTGGCAGCATCTATTGGCCTTCCCGTTTATTATTTCTATGATCATACCGCTCGTAATTTTTGATTTTTGCACGGAGCTTTATCATCACATTTGTTTTCCGCTTTATGGCATACCGCTGGTGCCGCGGCAGGAGTATATTAAAATTGACCGGGTTAAATTATCATATTTGACTTGGCTGCAAAAAATTTTCTGCGCC
>JALNZD010000075.1 GCA_023229505.1 Bacteroidales bacterium
CCTGTGAACAAAAGATTCGCCTCCGATCGTAACAGTGTAGAAATAAATTCCGGATGTCAGCAGGTTCCCGTCAATGGTCATTTTGTGCATCCCGGCATTAAGTATTCCTTTGTCGTTGCTCATGATCTTCTGTCCCATTACATTGGAGACATCTACCACCACATGGGCCGCATTATCCAGGTTGACATTGAAGTATGTCAACCCATTAGCAGGGTTAGGATAGTTCTGGCTGACCATATTTCTTCTTCCGGCCGGATTTTCCTCAGTTCCGATTGGCAAGAAGGCGTTATACGGTATTTCCCGGTACTGAATTATATTGTCATGGTAAGGAATTGCTGAACTCCAGGAAGCCATTCCGGGTTGATCAGAGGTCTGATACAGGATCCGCAATTTATCACCGCTGATCTGTTTTGTCATAGCTGCGAAATTAAATTCATTTCCGTTACAGCTGGAGTCAGCATTGAGGTCTATCGGCCCGGTTGACCAGGTTGTCTGGTCATGGAATCTGGCACGGCCAAAGATATGCCGGTAATTGATCCCTTCCGGATTGGGATTTTGCCACGTGATACCGGAATAAATTACAAACAGGTTGTTTAATTCATCAACCG
Source organism: Bacteroidales bacterium (assembly GCA_023229505.1). Taxonomy (NCBI): domain Bacteria; kingdom Pseudomonadati; phylum Bacteroidota; class Bacteroidia; order Bacteroidales; species Bacteroidales bacterium. The sequence continues at coordinate 609 of JALNZD010000075.1, forward strand.
AAATTTGCGGGCGGCTGGTCAGGCCAACCCGGGAACCGGGGACGACGTTCAGTGTATCGCCGGGGTTCGGGCCGTCGGAATAATAACCCAGCAACTGGCCATGCGCATCCAGGGTATCAAGATTCAGACTATCCTGAAGCATGGGCATGGTGGTGTTCCAATATATGAGACCGTTTAAATCGAAGATGAAATTGTCAGCGCTATCTTCAATGGATCCGCCGCCAATACCGGATGCAAAATGGATAACCCCGTTCTGGTCCATTTCACAGGTAACGGCACCGTCAGTTGATCTCCAGGAAGGCAGATAGGCGGTACCATCGGGAATTTTCTTATTTACATTGCCCAGGATGGTGATCTTGGTCCAGGTTTCCCCGTTATCGGTTGATTTCATGATGAAGGTATCAGTAAATGAACCGCCCACAGCAAAGTAGATGGTGTCGCCTTTCGGGCTGCCCCAGGCAAAGGTTTCTGCCAGAAAAAAGGAATAATTGGTGGAATCCATGCCTGGGATCTGAATGCCGGCTTTATCCCAGGTTGCTCCCCCATCCAGTGAACGGTAATACAGGAGTGCGGGATCCAGTCCCAGATATGGCGCTCCGCCGCTGATTGCGGGGAAAGAGCAGGCAAGAATGTGAATATAGTTATTGTTGGGGCCGTTGGTGATCATATTCGGCCACATAACGCCAACACATCCGGCAGGTATCGGAATTAAATTCTCGGTCCAGTTTCCGGTTCCTTTCACAGGCCGGGTGTTCATTACAAGAGGCAAGGGTCCACCCTGGTGAGAAACGACAATTTCGCCATTCCCGTTCCATGCAGCAACCGATGGCCATCCTGCTCTTATTGTCTCAATCCTGCCTGTTGGTGCCGGGCCCCAAGCTGAGCCGTCGAAATAATTATAGCCGGTCCCCCTTTCAGGAAAGCTCGGTTCTGACTGCCCTTTGGTCCAGATGCCCGCAATAGTGCCATCGGGGAAAAGTACAATCCTGCTATTTACGGAATGATTGTTTTGATGATCGAATCGTGTCTGGCCAAGGTCATTTTCAAGAACTGATTTGGAATTAACGGAATGGTTACTGGCCTGCAAGGGATCAGCCACCGGCATGTCGGTGACACCAGCAGGGATGGCCCGGACCAGTCTCGGATTATCCTTTGGAAGATGTTATGCCACGGCGGCAGCCCCAACGGATAGTGCAAAAACAAAAAGCAGGATTTTTTTCATGGTTTTTGGTTATAAAGGTTAACATCTGTTATGAAACTGTCTATTTTTTAAATGCCCTGTAACGCTCTGCCGCTATGCGACGGGCGGGATTGATTTGGTACTTTGTGCCTAACAGACTGACCTATTTTACTTGTAATCTGCATATTAATCGATTTTGCCCGCCTGATCGCATAGCGGCTTATTAGGCTCTGGCTATCATTATCTTATTTCATTAAACAGCATTTTTTATACTTCTTTCCACTTCCACAAGGACAAGGATCATTTCGGTTAATCATTGGCTCAGTATTTACTACTGGCAAATTGTCAATTTGTTTCATTTTCGGCCTTTTACCACCAAACGATTTTGGATTTAGCATATATTCCAATTCTGAAATGTCCTCTGGATGGTCAGGTTCTATTCCACAGATGTATCTCCAATTGTTTTTTTCACAAATTCCTACGACCTCCTCCATTCGAATTTCATTATTCACGCGTATTCTAATTGGATTGTCCGATGTTCCAGATTTCCCCATTATTATTACTCCTTTTTATTATATGCTAATTCCAACTCGATTGGTTTAACTTCATGATTCTTTTATGTCTTTTCTTCTGGTAATCAATGATTTCTTTATATAAGCGATGATTAGATGAAATAATCAAATGTGTTAATCCACAGACAAGAGCTTCATCTCCTCTTTGTTCAATCATACATAGAATTCCCGAAATATCACCGCTATTATATACATCTTTTACTACTAATTCGGTCTTGAGTGCAATTAGGAAACCTTTTTTTCGTAATTCCTGAACCAGTTCTCTAATCGGAAAAGCCGTAAATGGAACAATCTCCTTTAATCTTTTAGTCAATTCTTCATATTGCTCTTTAATATCCATGGTCATTCTTTTATGCTACTTACTTTTTTTTAGCTTGCAACTAACTACCTTCTGCCCGTCATCCCGGCAATCCTACATATAATAGGCATGTGGATAGGCGATGAAATAAAGCGTGTTAGATATCCCATTGTATTATCTATTTGTTACAAGTGGTGATTGATTTATTCTGATGAAAATAGGTCCGGACCAGAATGGTCTGACTTGTTTTTCTTTTCTTTTTTTGGAAGTATTTTAGGAATTAAATCTGTTGAAATGATAAACCCATTGACCATCCTTAACCTTTCAAATGGATTATTTTGTGTAATATGTTGTGTGGAAAATTCTGCGTCAAAATATCCAAGATTCAATAAATCTCTTATGAATTTTGATTTTGTTCCGGTCGAAGATTTATTTGTTCCAAAAAAAACATTGATTTCTTCAACTGTCACGTAGGGTTCAAATGATTTATCGAACAGGAAATTTATCGTTCCCAGAGCATGGATAACTGCAGCGGCCCATATTTCAATCTTTCCACTCATAAATGGAACATCTCTTTTTCTTCCAAGTTTATTTAAAAGCCGTTCTGATAATTCAAAATAATCATCATCAAGTTTTTGTTTACAAAACTCTTTAATCAAAGTAAGGATTTGATTTTTTCTGCTTTCAATCGCCAATTTTTCCATTTTTTCCATTTAGTCCTAATGTTTGAGATTTATTTTGTATTGCCCCCAAACGAATTTCTAATTGTTTGTAGCCATTCTTAATATTATTTGCATCGGGTTTACAGGCTTGTTACCTACAGAGGGTTTTCGTTTTCATCCGGAACGGGTTTTCTTTTCAATTCGTTCAGTTGGGTAATGCGATATTTGTTTAGGTAATGGGTCGAATATGCTTTTTCAATATTTTCCTCTCCTGATTTAGAAAATTGTAATTTCTTTTTTGGTCCTTTCCCATATCTATTATATGCAGTCCAAGAAGGTTTCAATTTCATTTTCCTTGATATTTGTCTGATTATTCGGTTTATAGTTGTCAACTTTCCCAGGTTTATCTGACATGCTTTTTCAAGGTATCCAATTTTTCCCTTTCTCCAATTTTCATAATCTGTTTGTGATAAATATCCTAACCTAATCAAGACATCTGTCGAGTTAATATAGCCTTGCTTATTAACCAACTCACTAACTATGCTATTAATTTTTTTCTCTAATTCAGAATTATTCATAGATAAATGTAGGGTTACATCTTACAAATTATTTCTGGTTTTATCAATATAATCCATTGCGTTAATAATTTTGTCATGTAGCTCATTAACAAGGGTTTTATCAATGTTATTTTTATTTTTTAAATCGTCAACCACCATTTCTAAACATTCTAAATCCCATAAATGAAAACCAATTTTTCGTTTTCCTGTCAGGTTATCTATTCTTCTGTCTAGTCCAAAAGATTCAGCCATTTGGTAAGTATTGTCTTGAAGTAATTCTAATTCAGCCTTCTCAAATTTTAAATATACCCTAATGTCTTTCGTACCCGGTTTCATATCTGTTGTCAAATTTTCAGTTGATTTTTATCCGTCTTTTTGAATCTTGATATTTCGTTGTATTAATATATACAGGATTATATTCAGTACCATCATCAAAATAACATTTTCCTTCATTCATTTTTCAACATTTTAATTGCCTAAAAATTGCTTGAAGAACGCTAACATTTCTTTCCGGGAAGGTTCCCAACTTGGAGGATAGGCTGCATTTCCTGCTTTTAACGCACCCTCAATCGTTCCATCAAGATGCTGTTCACCTGGAAAAAAGACTTCATCAGGATCGTAACGCTCACTACTCCATTTAAAGATTGCAAAATTCCAATCGTCGAATTTGCCTGTATATTTAAGCCTTGCAATTGGACCATCTCTGTCACCTTCTCTTCTGTTTAAATATAGAAAGTTGCCTTTGTAAATGGCATAATATTCCATACCCGATTTCTTTTTATATGTCTTTGAGTTGAAATCAGCAATAATTCTGTTTGCTTTCTCTTGAATATCTTCTGGTATTTTTGTCTTTGCCATTCTTTTTTCGTTATTATTCAGTTTGCCGGTAATTACCTTCCACCCGTCATCTCGACGGTCTTAAAAATAATAGGCATGTGGACAAACGATGAAGTATTAAATCGTGTATAAAAATCGCAAAAAATTATACATGTTTATTCGGATGTGAATAAATAATTGCTGTTTAGTTATCAAATCCAAGTATACATTGAAGAAGTTTGTGATTATATTTGTCTATTCGTGAAAACCTGATTCATGGACGATTGAACATGGAGGATGGACGATGGGAAATGAAATGTAAGATCTCCATAAAAAATCATCCATAGTCCATGTAGGATTGGATTCCTATTGCATCAATTAATTTTATTCTCTTGATTTTCAAATCAGTTTACTTTCAATTATTGATTATCCCTTAAATAAATTGTATATTTAAGCGCCGTTTAACCAAAATTGGAGTGATGAAATCAAAATTTTTAAGGATTTTGTTACAGATAAGCATCAGTTTGATGCTTACCGGCTTTATAGCTTTTTTGATATTGCCGGATAGCAATAAGTATAAATCAACTCTTAAAGATTATCGTTCTGATCCTAAGACCGTAATCACTTATTTTGATTTAGATGGTGACGGGATTAGTGAAGAAATCCGTTTTCATAATAGTGATTTATACCATTACGTAATGGTTTATGTAAATAGTACAATTTTAGAAGATTGGTATTTGGATGGTTTGATAGGAAATTTTGGTTTTGCTGATTATAATAGAGATGGGTCTTTTGAAATCTATGTCAATACTTATTATAATGATTCTATTTTTATTAACCAGATTAATCCTTGGAGCAGGCATTCTGATAGCACAAGATCAAAATATGTTGATCGATATACAGAATATTCTGGAAAAATTGAAAAATCTGGGCAATTTGAGGGTGCTGTTGATCTTAATGCAGATGGAACAAATGATATCATATTTTCATTTTTAGCCGGACAATCTCAAAAACCCAGAAAAATTGCAGCATGGGATATTTACAATGACACATTATTCACTTCCGAATATTCCGGTACTGGAATATTGGGTCTCGAATTTTTTGATGGAAATCATGATGGATTTTTGGAAATCTTTGGAAAAACTGCAGCATTTGAAAATTGTAAGAAGGATTTTCCTTATCCTGATACCATGGCCTGGCTAATGGTTCTGGATCATGATCTTAAATTTTTATTCGACCCCATCCCCTTAGGTGGAAAAACCTCATCATTACAATATCTACCTGTAAAAGGTGGATCAGATTATATTATTGCGCTATTAAAGAACGAAGCAACAGGGGCAAGTTCTTCTGAAATTCTGCTATTTGATATGACGGGAGTTCAGATTAATAACCGCCCATTGATTGACAGAAGCCCGGGTTGTGATTTTTTCCTTCTTGCATCGCAAGTGGCTGATGAAAACTTTCATTATCTAATTACGAGTGAGGGTACAGTTGAAATAATAAACAATAAATTGGAAATTATAAAAAAAATTCGGGTACAACCATTTGCTGGCGCAACTCCTCGGAAAATAGACATTGATTTAGATGGCACAAATGAATTAATATTTCAAACCAGGATTTACGATGAATTCATCATTTATCGGGACGGATTCAGGCATCCTGTAAAAATTAAATTGCCTCATGGGGGGTCTATTCAAAATTATTCGATTAATATGTATGAGGGGAATAAGCATTTTTTATGTTTTTATTCTGAGGGTTATCTGATGCAGTTTGATTATCTGCAAAATGACTTGTATTATTGGAGATATTTAATTTACATAATTATATTCACGCTTATTTTTCTGATTATTCGTTTCTATTTCAGGTATTTAAGTAATTTGAAATTCATAAACAGAACTAAAATCACTGAGCTTCAGATAAAATCCATCAGCAATCAATTAGAACCTCATTTTACATTGAACACGCTGAATGCAATAGGTTCGCTATATGCTCATGATGATAAAGACAAAGCGGATTTCTATTTTGCTAAATACGCTAAACTGGTCAGGAATACTTTGATCCACTCTGAACAAATCTCACATTCGCTAAATGAAGAATTGGAATATGTGAAAAATTATCTCGATATCCAGAAATTCCGGTTCAATGAACGTTTTGATTATACTGTTTCAGTATCTGAAGAAATAAATCTAGATCTAACAGTCCCTAAAATGCTTCTGTTCACCTTTGTGGAGAATGCCGTCAAACACGGGCTCAGGAATAAAGAAGGAAAGGGACACTTAATCATTTCGATCGAGTCTTCCGAAAAAAAGTACAGGATGACCATAGGAGATGACGGGATTGGCAGGGAAAAGGCCAAAGAATATTCAGGGATGAGTACCGGGAAAGGACTTCGGATACTAGACGAAATTCTCGATTTATATAATAAATTATACAGGCAGCGGATCATATACACTATCAAAGACCAATACGATAATACCGGTAAATCTGCCGGGACAATGGTTATAGTGGAATTACCAATAAAATCAATATGATGGAAACAATCAGATGTTTGTTGGTTGATGATGAAAAAGAAGCTACTGCAAGGCTTGCTATCCTGCTCAGCAAAATTGAGGATATCAAGATAATTGGTATATATAACGAACCTGAATTAGCTTTAAAATCCATAGTTACAGACAAACCTGACTTGGTATTTTCTGATGTGGAGATGCCCCGGATGAGCGGATTTGATCTCGTTACAGCGGTAAAAAACACAGGTTTTATCCCCATTTATATCTTTGTTACCGGGTTTAATCAATATGCAATTAAAGCCATTAAAAGCGCTGCCTTTGATTACCTAGTAAAACCGGTAGACTTCGATGAATTGAAAGAAGCAATCAGTAGATATCGGGAAGTGAATCCTCACTCAACATTTAAAAAACCAACTACTGACAAATTGAATTCACTTAGCGAGCGGGAAAAAGAGATCATTAAGTTGATCGCTCAATGTAAGACCAGCAAGGAAATCTCTGAATTACTTTTCATCAGTAAAAATACCGTAGATACCCACCGGCGGCATATCCTGGAAAAACTGGATTTGAGAAATACCCAGGAATTGATTGTTTTTGCCATGGGAAACAGCCTTTCTTAGCCTCAGGTATACACTTTATCATTCTCCCTTATCTCTTTACACTTCTTATTTTTAAAAAATACTCACCTGTGAGTATATGGATTACTTATGAGGTGTGAGGTTTAGCCCCAAGCCGCGTGTGTAATTTTGGGTTATGAAATTACAGGACCAAATATCACGCTCACAAGCTCAATCGGCAAAATTAACCTGTATAATTGTTGATGATGAGCCGCTTGCCCGGTCCAGACTTGAGCGAATCCTTTCACGAAATAACGAAATAAGAATTATCGGCTCTTACGGTGATCCCACAAAAGCACATGCTCACATCCTTGATGAACAACCTGATATAACATTTCTGGATATTGAGATGCCTGGAATGAATGGGTTTCAGATAGAAAAGGAATTAAGGCTGGCATCCTGTAACACACAAATTGTCTTTGTAACCGGAAATATTCACGCCATTCGGCAGCTTGAAATGAGGAAGGATGTTGGTTTTTTGGTTAAGCCGGTGGATGGAGAGGAGTTGAAGGGGATTCTGAGCGAATGTAAAAAGAGTTCGAGCAAATCAATAAACAATGAGATTGTCATACAATAATGAAAGCTTTTAAAATCAATAAAATAGATTAAAAATGAAAACAAAAATATTAGTCGCAATAATAATTGCATTATTTCATTTCCATGCGTTTCCTCAATTCCAAGCAATAAAAACTCTTGAAGCCTCACAAGATTGTGTATGCGCTTCAGTGCAACCTAACACAAATTTGAATCCTGATCCTTTAACAATAGGATCAATTATTGAAGGTAATAATTATTACTATGTTAGTTTATATAATACTCCCCAAAATTCAGACCACTGGTTAAGTTGAAAAAAGTCTAATTTTAACAGTGGTATTATGAAAGCAAAAAGAAGAAAATTTACGTCGGCCTTTAAGGCCCGGGTAGCCATTGAAG